>JAQUQI010000003.1:0-31035 GCA_028716165.1 Candidatus Omnitrophota bacterium | reverse complement strand
CGCGTAACTAATGTGCTCATTTACATAACCATGCCGCCATCAACCTTAATGACCTCACCCGTAATATAGGATGAGCTGTCACTGACAAGAAAAAGAGCAAGGTTCGCCACATCGGCAGGACTGCCAAGCGAATTCATGGGTATAAGTTTAAGCATCGCGGTTTTTTGCTCATCTGTCAATTTATCAGTCATTGACGTTTTAATAAACCCGGGAGCTATAGCATTAACGTTAATGCCCCTTGAGGCAAGTTCTTTGGCACTGCTTTTTGTAAGCCCTATTAATCCTGCCTTGCTCGCGGCATAATTAGCCTGCCCGGCATTACCCATAATACCTATAATAGAGGCTATATTGACTATTTTGCCAAAACGTTGTTTTACCATGGGACGGCATACCGCTTTCGTAAAATTAAAGGCCCCTTTCAGATTGACCCTTAATACGGCGTCCCAGTCTTCTTCTTTCATGCGCATCAGCAGTGAATCCCTCGTGATGCCGGCATTGTTGATGAGTATATCAACTCTCCCAAATTTGTCAAGGGTTTTATTGACCATGTTTTCACAGCAGGCATAGTCTCCCACGTCAACTACTGATATATCGCATTTTCTGGAAAGAGCCTCTATCTGGGCCATCGCGCGGGCAAGCGCCTGCTGGTCAACATCGCATAAAGCTATGTCGGCGCCTTCCTTTGCCAGGGCGAGGGCAATCTCGTTTCCTATGCCCCGGGCCCCGCCTGTCACTATAGCAACTCTATTTTTTAATTTCATGGCACTCTATGATTAACATACCAGCGGGTAATTAGTCAAGCAAAATCTTGTTGATTTTAAAAATTATTTTTGAGAAATTTTTTCCCATCCGGACAATTTACGCTGATCGTCAAAATAAAAATATATCTTATCACCTCTAAAATATGTTGACGCGGGCGGTTTATAGACCCATCTTGTTCCGTTATTGGCAGCCGATACGGGCCCTCCGCATACCGCTGTCAACTCCCGCTGTGAAATACCCTGCTTTATATCAGGCCCATTCAAAAATGATAAGGCTTTTTGATAATTTATCCCGTCAATCTTATCCTGCGCGTCCATGGCATCCATGCTGTCAGAAATGCCTTTAAGCTTTCTAAGCTCTCCCGCGGAATATGAAGTTTTAGCGGGAAAAACGCATGCCGTAAGGCATATAACTAATAATATAATAATATTATATATATTCATTTATTCTATAATCGCATATTAGCATCAAAGAAATGGATTTGCAACAGAAATCAGGAAAAGAAAACATCTTTTTACGCTGAACGCGCAAGGGCGGCTTCAACGGCCCCCCTGGCGCCAAACGGTATAGGGCACAGGCTGTCCGGAGGCAGGTTATTGATAAACAACTCTGTAACAGTTATCTTTACGTCATTTCCGAAACCTTCCGGGGCATAAACAATTGTGCCGTTATCAGTCATAAAAAACCTGACCTTATAAAAAAAATCTCCTGCCTGTGTCAGCGGCAAGGATAACCTGAATTTATAAACAGTCTCTTTTTCTCCTTTATTGGCCGTCTTGCAGGTCATGTCAAGGGCGTGCCAAGCCCCTTTGCCGTTTATATCAGTCCATACCTGCGGTTTGACGCTTCGTATCGGCACGGAATTATCCAGAGTAAGATCAGCTTCAATGATAAGCCCCTCTCTTGTTAGGTTATGCGCGAGCCGAGCGGTCTGCCTGACGGCCTTTTCCGCTATCTGCGCCCTTTTGGCCGGTAAAAATACCTCAAGAACGTATCTCTTGATCATATTCTCTATGTAAAGAACCTTGGCATCTTCATAGATATTGGCGCGAAAATTCTCCCATGCCCTTGTTAAGCCTTCCTTATATCCATAATACAAATCCGATACGACCGACAAGGCCTCATATAGTTCCATAGGCTTGATATCTTTTAATATAAAACCATTGCCTTCTTTGGTAAACATATTATAATGCCTGATAAATTCATCCCCCCACATCCCTGATGACATTATCGGCACATTGCCGTTTATGGCCGCGCGCATACCGCTTGTGCCGCAGGCCTCCTCCTGATGCCCTGTATCAGGATTTCTTCTGGGCATTTCTACCCATGCGTCCGTTCCAGAGGCAGCGGTCTTCATAAGCTCAACATCATTGCCTGAAATGAACACAAAACGGCCCTTTAAGGCAGGGTCATGCATCCATTCAATGAATTCGGCAACCCATGATTGAAGGTCATTGTTGTGCTCATTGACAATAATGCCTCCCACAACAACCTGCATACCCAAACCCTTTACGTGAACATCTCTGCCGTCAATATTTACTATCGTGTCAATGCCCCTGTCCTGGCAAAGGGCATTGATTATGGGCTTTAGCATGGGCAGCTGCTGTTTATAATAATCTATTCTCCTTATCGCGCAGGTAATCGGCATGGACATGCTAAGCCTGACACCGGTCTTTTGTTCTATAAGCGCTATAAATTTTTCTTTGTCTTCTTCGTGGATCTTCATTAATCGCGCGGGATCAAGGCTTGCACTGGTATTTTCCGCCTCTCTTAAAATATCGCTCTTCCAGAATTCGCCCGTACCGTTTAATACGCCTTTTATCTTGTCTTTAAACCCGGGAAACATATTCTTAAGTGTATTTTTGTGCCTAAAGCTTACACCGTTTACTATATGCGCCAATTCCATAGCTGCTTTTGAAAAATTCAAGTTATTATGTTCATCCACAAATACATCCTTAAGCCCCGGGGCCAGGTTCATCCGGAAGAACCAGTCTCCCTTCCCATAATAAATCTGTAATCCCGCGGTTATAGGGGTATGGTTCGTGAACACACATGCCGTATCTGAAAAATACGGGTCATTGACCGCTTCCGCCATTGCTATAATGGTATGGGCTTCGTTGACGCGTAATATGGCCGGCTTTATGCCGATAGATTTCAATAACTGCGGCACTACTTTTCCAATAAGCACCTGCTGGGAAAACCTGCGCTCTTCAGTGTCCGTATAGAGTATATCATCAACATCTTTGCATGCCACCATAAAAACCGGCGTCCCTGCCCGGCTTAAGACAAATATAGCGGCCCTAAAGTTTTTATACGTTCCCGATAAGAAGTCATACATAATAACATCAAATTTTAACTGGCTCCCGTCACTGCCATTGACGATTTTTATCGGTTGAGACGGATTAACCTCAAGCTGCGGATAATCAAAAATATTGGAGTCAGAGAACACTCTGCAATCAACAGGATTGGCATGGTCAATCAGCGCGTCATAATCTACCTTAACCCTATCAAGCCGTTGCCTCTTTTGTGCATAATCAGTCTTGGGCACAAGCCTGTTTTCATACATAGGCATAATGATAATCGGTTTTATCCCATGAACACGTTCATTAGATATAGCTTTTTTTTGCCCCTCACCGCTGTCGCCTTCCAAAATACCCAGCCCTCCCCTGGAGCCTGCCGGGGCAGCTTTGTGAAGTTCAGGCAATATGACTTCCATAGATAACTCAACAATAGTGCCACCAATATCTTTAAGAACCTTTTTGAAGGCGTTAGTGCCAATCTCAACCTTAAGATAAGGTGCCGGCATGACAGGACCAAGCGGATCGGACATTATTATATCCTGTCCGGATAACCTGCTTGATTCCGGCCTCAAACAATAACCCTGATCGCAGGGCAAAACCAAACAGATAAATATAGCTATAAATTTTTTCATTAAAGCCTGATTGTTTGAAAATATATTTGAGGGTAAAAAATCAATCCAAATTTTATATAGTCTGATTATATTTTCTGCCCATTAGTTTGTCAATTAAAAATCTTAAAAAAAATCTTTTTTATTTCTGTATTATGCCGCGCGCCTGGCATACGATATCATCTGTCCCTGGCTAAACATAAACCCGCTCATAGGCCCTGGACGAGGCCGCAGTCTGTATAAGTGAGCCTGCTTTATCGCGTCCGGCCACTGTTCGTTGATTATGCCTGATAATGACTTTATAAAATCCCATTTTTCTATTACAGCAAGCGCCAATTTTTTAAGAACAGGCCTGTATCTATCGTGCTCGGCAAACAATGAAGACGACAGGCCAGTGTCGCGGTTATGGGATGTGGCATCAATCATTATTTTATATAAACCGTATTCATCGCTCTGAAGTATATCGGAAGCGGCTTTTGACAGATCCAGTTTGGCCGTGGCTTGAAACGGCATCGTCTCCCAAAAAAACGCCCTGCCGGGCGTGATTGAATTGATACATAGCATATTACCGAGATTGTCCTGGCCGGTTATAAGGCTGGGCAGGTCATTGCTCAAGGCAAAAAGCTGGCCGAATAATTTGCGCGGAACGCTTGAATTCAGAACCAATGTCACATTAGTGTTTCCTGAAAGGACAATCTTTAAGCTTGATTCCTCACTACAATACTCCACCAGCCTGAAACCGTTCTGTCTTGCAATATCAACGGCCTTGTCGCGAAATTTGACGTTATTTTTGGCATAATTTACAAAGACTACAGCCGGGGAAGAGGCAAAATCCTGATAATTGCCCCTGGCATTTATAAAAGCGTTGAAATACTGCTTTAAAGAAAAAATACAGTGGGCATAGATAAAACCCCATCGGCTGTGCACAGCTTTATTTATATCAAGCAAGCCGCTTCCCGGTATCTTTCTTAATATACGCCCGCGCTCTTTAAAAATATCGCCGCTTTCATTGCAATACTTCACATAGCTTTCAAAATTAATTGATGTAGGCGGAACGCCAAGGCTGTCTTCATTAAACCCGATAAGATAATCGCCGCCTTTATTGGGCTCCAGCCATGAGATATCTCTGCCTAATTCATGTATCCTGATCTTCATAACGGCATTACCGGCAAACTGATCAAAATAATCGCTTTCCTCCATGTATTCATCCTGATAAACAGCGTATATTATGGTAAAGTCGTTTTTTCCTACACGTTTTTCAACTTCTTTTACGTCGTCTCCGGCATTTATATAAGTTATGCCTCCGAATCTCCGTATCCGATTTTCGGCATTGAAGCCCGGCACCAGCTTGATCTGGTTCAAAAACTTGCAGGATTTGTCTTCAAGGAAAATTACCTTAACCGGAATATGCGGATATGCCTGTTTCAGCCTCTGTGCCGCGTTAACCATGAAAACAATATCTCCCGCGCCCGCCAGTTTACGCGGCAGTATTAACACAATGGAGGGATTGCGCGTGTTAAGGGCCCTGTCAGATGCCAGGAAAGGTTGATATTCCAACAGAGACTCAATAATCAACTTGGCTACGGAAACCCTGCTTGCCGCGGAAACCACAGTATCGGTTGATATTATTTCTTTTATGAGCAAAAGGCCGTTGTCGTCACGGCAAGACAAAAATGTTTCTAATGCCCGGGAGGATTGCTTGCCGTGCACAACCGCCGCGAATATGTCTTTTGCCCCATATCTATCCCTGAGCAGGCGGGCCATCTCAACTATAGTTGACCCGCCTGAAATAACATCATCAAATATAATAATGTCTTTGCCCCACACGTCAAGGCCTTCCGGAGCTTTAAACGATACATCCTTGGCGTTTTCTTGTTTTTTCTTAAAAACATACAACCGTTGTTGATACGTTTTGGCTATCAAAGAAAGGAAATCCGCGATACCCTGATCAGGGGCAATTATAATAGCGTCCTTTAAACCCTTCTCTTCCCTTAGATACGTCATAAGATAAGGCAGGGCATTAAGATTAATTATATCCAAGCCTTCCACCCCCTCAAATCTATAGGCATCGGCACGGGGTTCTTTTATGAAATGCGTGTTTATAGTATATATCCTGTCGCAATACCCGCTTATAAGCATAAGCAGCATCTTGGCCGCGTTAGCGCTAAAGGCCTTGGGGCCGTATTCGGTAACCGGAAAATTTTTTTCCTGACGGTCATAGGAAAAAAATAAAAACAACACATGCACGTCCGCCGCGCCGTGCTGTCTAAGAGATTGGAGTATGGCCAGTAATTCTACGATACCTTTATGCGCCCTGGTGGAATGTATCAGCAGGCATTTTTTGCCTGACACATCCTCGGGCAAGCGCACCCTGACCTCTCCAGAATCAAAAGTAGTCACATCTACACTTGCTGACTTCAACCCGGTATCCCGGTTTTGCGGCCGGTTCAGGCCTTTAATAATATTATTTTTCAGGCGGTTTTTTTCAGTAAAAAGCAGATATTCAAATTGCTTGCCTCCTGTTTGTTTCAGATAAATACGATTATCGTGGTAAAAAACCATATCTGCCGGAAAAGATAATCCCTTCGGGTCTTTGAAATACTTACAATCCATAGTATATATATCGGCATACGGCGCAAGAACATCCAAAATCACACCGCTTTTTAAAACAGAATCCGGTAAGAGGCAAGCGATTTTTTGCGCGCGCGCGTCCCTTAAAGCGGCTATCTGCAGTATTAGCTCCACAAAATCATCATCTGTTTTTATGTCTTGGACAATCCAGGCAACCCGGCCCTTGATACCGCCGGGATTAACTACGGTAATGCGCATCTCACCATCAGGAAACACATCTTTTTTAAATTCAACGGATACTGTTTTATAAAAATCAGCAAAGCCTTTTCTTAATACGCGCGTTTTTGACCCGGACGCAAATACTTCAGGGTCTGCTGTTATTCTTCGGTTTCTCAATTTTTCAAGTCCAAAATTATCCAAAAAACCATTATACGCCATGGTAAGTCCGGTAGAAACAGGCCTAAGCATGGATATAGGCGCATTGTCCGGCATTTTTTCGCCAAAGCACTGTGTGCCTAATATATTATTAATAAATAATATAAATAAAATAAAAATATTAATCATAAAAAATAATTATTCTATCAATAAATACAAAGCGTGAATGGATAATTAAAGCGAGATAGGTTAAAATATAAATATTATTAAATGTTTTTATAAATTATATAATAAGAATATCATATGAAATGTCAACAATCAATAAAATTATATAATTTTATAGAGTTTATTCTGTCTTGTTCCGAAAAACAAATATACTTCAAATGTATTCCTTTTTTGTCTAATTGTTTACACGAATCCAATACATATGATCCTTTATATGCCAAAGAAACGTTAACGTCCATTTATAATTATCCGAATATTAACAGTTTAATACATAAATAGTATGATTCAAAATAAAAGCGGGCATTCAATAAAAATTTTTCACTTACCTATAGCAATCTTTTATGCTGCTGACTTAATAGATTCTTCTGCAATCCTACCAATTGCACTTATATTGATCATGTCTGCCGACACATTCGGGGAAACCCGAATCAAGGGGAAATTGATATTTGTTTTTGCACTCAATGAGCTTGACGCTTCCCAGATTGTATTTTTTATTGTTTTTACAATACCTTCAGTATCCATTTCAAAATGCTTCATAAGATCTAATATCGACCCGGTTGCCCCATAATAGAAACCATGTCCTCTAAGAAGGCCTGGCTTCTTAGACAAGTTTTCAAGAATAGCTTTTGCTACTAATGACTCTAAAATCATAGGATTACCATTATAAACAACAAGAACAGGAATACCATCTTCCAGCAAATTTACAAAACCTCCGTCTAATGCCTTGGGATTTATCACGTTAATAACTCGTACATTTATTTTTTCTCTTTGAAGAAGTTTGCCTGCAGCTACAGATGAACTAACTGGAAATCCGCTTGCGACAATAATAATCTTCGGCTTTTCCTTAGGCAGTGCTTCAAAAACCACATGATAACCTCGGCTGATATCGTAATCATCATTTTTTTCTATTGATGACAACATCGGTGCCGTATGCGTCCTTATATAAACAGGCCCCTTGTTTTCACTCAAAGCCTGGTTTAGGCAATCGTACAAATCATGAACATCTGTGGGTTCAAGCATTGTAATTTGCGGCATTGTTGCTATCATGCCCGGCTGGCCACTTGACTGATGTGTCGGACCGTTAAATGCTCCGCAAATACCGGCGTCACATGTGATAAAAATCACATTTCCATCACCTTGAGCGCACGCATGAATCTGGTCTGCCGCCCGATATAAAAATTCATCCCCAACCATTACAACAACCCGCGAATTAGGATCGGTCACGGACATGCCGTGAGCCATCGCAACCATATGCTGTTCCTTCAAGCCCACATCCACATACGATCCCAACCGATTTAAGGTATCTGGCTCCACTCTAAAAGACGGTAAAAAATCGGCGGATAGCGAATGAATATTAAAAGGCCTGCCGTTTTTTTCCAATTCTACATTTAACTTTTCAAAGTAGTCCTGTAACGCCTTAACCATATTATCGTAATTTTTGTTTTGATCAACTTTTATATTGATTTGCGATGCCACAAATTGCCGCTCCTTTGGCGCAGGCATTGGCGCCACCCCGCTTATAGCATCTTTTATAAATTCAATGCAACTGGCATCACCTATTTTATCCTGTTCAGCCTGCTCAATTTTCAACATATCATCCCAGCTGTATCCGAATCCCTCCAGCTCCCTTCCGCTATGCACGCCGGTCCTATGCTGCTCAATCCCCGGGATCCCCTTGCCCTTGATCGTGTTCGCTATAATAAGCGTGGGTTTATCTTTATAATAAGCGTTGTTATAAGCATTGAGTATCAAAACAATATCATGTCCATCTTCTATTTCAATGACATTCCAACCGTATCCTTCCCAAAGCTTCTTTAAATCCACCGCGCTCTCTATCTCTTTTGTGGGAAATGTGAGCTGTTTTGCGTTCTTGTCAATAATGCATACCAGATTATCCAACTTTAAATGCGCAACGTTCCTTGCCGCCTCTGCCACATTTCCTTCTTGTTCTTCCCCATCTCCCAAGAACGTATATACTTTATACGGTCTATTTTCCATCTTAGCTATCCTAGCCGAACCTGCTCCATACGAAAGAAGCATCCCCAGAGACCCGCTCGGCGTTATATCAACTCCCGGTACCATACGATAATCCTCATGCCCCGGCAGAGTCGCGCCGTATTTCCTATATGTATAAAGTTTATCTTTTGGAAAAAAACCTGCCATGGAAAGAATGGGATAATGAACTGGTCCTAAGTGTCCCCGCATAAGAACCCTATCGCGGTTTGGATTTTTTGGATTATCCGGATCATAATGCAATATACCACCGAAATATAATACGGTTAGGAGCTCAACACTTGAAAGTGATCCACCAAGATGGCCGGATTTAGCTTCTTTTAAAATCTTATAAATCCACTTTCTAACTTCGCTTGAAGTATATTTTAGATTTTTAATTAAAACTCTGCGTTTCATAATTGAAAGAAGCCGTTTTCTCAAATCATTTTTATTTGTAGAAGCTCTAAGTATCCTTTCTTCATCAGAATTAAAAGACGGCTCTGCAACAATAAAACCTCGTAATTTATAATATCCATAACTTGCTTCAGAAAACAAAGAATCTGCAGCGTTCATAACAAGCAGCTCAAAAACTTTATTCTTTTTCGCCGCAGCTGAAGCATCCTTATTTGGTAAATAGTAGTAATAATTAGCCATAAAATCCTGCATCTTTTTGCCCTTAAGGACAAATCCGTTTTTTGACAAAAGATCATTTATTGTTTGATAGAGCGGCTCGGGAACAACTATTCTAACCCCAATATAATCATTAGCTATTTCTGCGCCATTTCGTAATAGTCTCAGAACAAAATCCTTTACTTTTTCTCTGTCCCGAATTTCGTTTAAAGGAATTCTCAAGCCATATTTTTTTACAAGTTTTAAATAAATGCTCAAAGGCTTTTTCAAGCGATACTCCAAATCCAAATCTAAATTCTCGGATTTTTTGATTATTTCCTTTATGCGACCGGACATGTCTCTTGCCAAAATCGCTGCATTTCCATAATATTCGCCGAAGGCATCGTTTATTCCATTGGCCATACCAGGAAAAGTCCGCGCAAAACATAATTCGCGCATATTAGAAGCTAACTCCCCAAAACCAAGCATATACGCAAGCGGAATATAAACTTGATTTGCCTTAATTATAACATTTTCCGCCATGTCCTTTGATTCGCATTTAGCAAGTTCTTCAAGCTCAGCGAGCTTTTTCCGTATTGCCTTTTCAGCTTCTTGAGTATTTTTAAATGCCGTTATTTTATTATCAATATCTTTTTTATATACCTTCTCTTCAATCTTAAATTGAGAGTAAGCTATAGCAACATCCCTCATCCCCATTAGCACTTCATTTGGGATATTATCTAAGTGATTTTTTAAATAACCATATAAAGGTAAGATTATCTTTGATATTTCTTCGTCCAATGCTGCGATTTCTTCGGATGGAAGGGAACCGAATATTCGTACTTTTTCTTTTAACAATGCCAAGGACTCTGTTAATGACAATTGATATTCTGGCAGTAAATTATCAATATATGGTTCAGTCAGCGCGATAAGACTTTCCTTTAAACGCGAGAAACCCAACATCTCGGCCAAAGGCGCGTACATATCGCAGACTCGTCTAGCCAAAAATCTCTGTTTATATATTTCAAAGTTGCTTGGATTAAGCGGAAATCTTTTTTTAATGCTCACAAAAGGAAACGCATTGTTAAACAATCTTTCTGCCTTTGACACGCCTTCGTAAAAAGTTTTTTCTTCCGTATACGGTTCATCTCCTTTGACCTTCACTTTAAAACTTGCTGCGGCATCTAAATACATAGCAATAAATACAAGCTTTAAAAGGGTTTCATCTCCCTTAACAGCTTTATATATAGATGCATACGCATCATAAAGTTTTTCTTCGTCATCTTGGTTTTTTCTAAAAACATCATTGAGACTATGAATTCTTATTATCGTATACAATTCATTTGAAATTCTATCCTTAAGGATTTCACACGCCTTATTTTCGTGGTCCACAAACGTTATGATTATCCTTTCCGGGTCTTTTTTAACCTCTTCGGGGATTTTTTCATACTCATTCTCGCTCAAAATTTTTCCATCAACCTTAATTTCAACGCAATCTTTCTTACCTATATCATGCAGAAAAGTAAAATCAAAGAAAAACTTAATGTGCTGAATCGCCATCTGCCGCCAATCTTCCGGGACATTTGTGTTTTCGCCGTTTATTAATTTTTTTAGACATTCAAGCATTTTCTTTATGTGATCGTTCAAAACATGACCCTCAGCATGAGTTCCGTAAGACTGCGGGACGGTATAGATTTTCGAATCAAGCTGATACGCTTTTTCATATTCCCGTAGAAGAGTGTCATAACCCCATAAAGATAAACCATGTCCCTTGTTATAATCAAGACCTGGGATAGCAACGGGGAGCCGTCCTATTGGTTCCATTTCTCCAAATATTACTTTAGCCGCTGCGCACAAAGATTCCTGTGATGTATTATATATAGCTATATAAGCATCAATATCTGAAAATTCAAGAATATCGTATGGTGCTCCCGTTGCTACTACTACAATCTTTTTTTTGTCCTTAAATTTTTCCACTATTGCTTTTACCAAATCGGCCTGATTTTTCTCCCCCTTTATGATATCTGGCAAAAACGCGTTGTATGTTTGAATGATAATCGTGTCAAACTTTTCACATTTTTTTAATGTGTCTTCCCTTATTTTTCCCATATCAGTAACTTTGTCAGGTCTTAGATCGACCGGCAATTCCTCAGCATCCGAGGAACGAGACCTTATCTCATCATAAATGGAAAAATCGTTACACCATACTTTATCCGTAAAAGCTGACATACAAGGTTTGATGGTTAAAATCAAAGTTTTAGCACCCAAAGCTGGACTAAGCGGCAGTGTCACGTTCCTATTCTTAATTAAAGTCGCAGACTTGTCTCCTATTTCCTGCATTATTTTTTTAGTCTCGTCGGTCCGGAGAATCCTGGTAAGGTTCTCTGCGTTTAAAGATTCGGTAACGCCATATTTAATCATCAGCCGGATTAGTTTTCTGAATGACTTATTTATTCTTTCCTCGCTAAAACATTGTGCCGCGTTTATTACCTTTTCGCGAATAATTTTATACTCAGCCATTTTCCTATCGTTTGCTTCATGCTCTTCCTGCGGTTCTCTCCTATAAGTAAAATCTTGGGTGAAAAGCATTATATCCACTCCAGCCTTGAAAGCATCGATAGCCGCATCAGCAGGATTTTTGCCGATATTTTTATAATAATTCTTCAGGGAATCCATAGTCAAGCCATCAGTAAGTATAAGCCCATTAAATCCTAATTCTTCTCTTAATTTTCTTACAGCTTCCGGGGAAACGGTAACAGGTTTATCCTCTATATCCCATCCCTTCACTCTAGTATGAGCCAACATTATACTTTCAACTCCCGCTTCTATGGCAGCTTTATAAGGTGCTATGTCATCATCTGTAACTTCTATAATGCCTAACAAGCCGGCATGAGCGTCTTCCTCGTTGCGCCCATAAGTTGGGAAGTGTTTAACAGTAGCAATTACACCGTTGTCCTGCAGACCTTTAACAAATGCGGCGACTAATCCCGGAATTTTGTCGATATCGCAACCAAAAGATCTTGTCCCCACATCCCTATTTAAATAATTATAAAACAAATCCGCATCTGGCGCATAATCCCATGTTATTCCTGATGCCTTCAACTCTTTCGCCATAACGGATACAATCCTATAAACAAGCGAAGCGGCTTCGTCTGCATTCTGTATCGCACCAAGCGCCATATTGCCAGGCCCTACTGTGTGAAATTGATTTAATTCACTTAACCGTCCGCCTTCTTGGTTTATCGTAAGCATAAGTGGAAGGTCTATACTTTCAATTATAGAATTTATATGTTGCGTTATTTCCCTTGGAGATTGTATAGCTCTCTCGCAAATTTGAAACAAGTCCTCTCCAAATTTCTCTCTAATACGTTTATGTTCAGGCAAATCTAATGGTTTGGGCGTGTTTGGCCAAAGAAGCATGAGAAGCTTGTCCTCTTTGCTCATTTCTAATAATAGTTTGTCTTCAAGCGTTTTAGCTGCGGATTCCCGCACAACTTCTGCTTCATCATGAAGCAATAACTTAAGAATTCTTGTATTAGTGTTCTTATTTCGCGCAACCATGAGCCGCACATCTCTTTCTTCATATGTCTTGTCTCCACATAAGTATTGCAAAATATCTTGTGGCGTAAAAGGATTTTTAGCAAGCGCATAACGGACAATCCATACCGCCTGGGATGCAATAATGCTAAGAACCTTCTCGTCCTTGATGTTGAGGGCAATTAGATATGCGTAAATTGATGATTTTTTTGACAAAGCAATATATTTTTCTCTCGTAAGATGACTATTAAATATATCTTTTCTCCAATTATAAATTTCTTTAAGATTGGGTAATGAATTCCTTTTTTCAACTTCATCAAATACTTTTTTTCTTAATTTTTTCGTAATCCTTGTGATATTTTTTGCGTGTCGTTCGTATTCAGCTATCACGTTATGCTTTGATGGCCATTGCAGGTCAACCGCTATCTTTTCAATAACATTTCTTTCCAGTATATTATCTTTCACGTCGTATTTATTACAAGCGTTTCTCATTAAAAGAAAAAAGTTAAGCGCATCGTTAATTTCAGAATGATCTTTATCAGAAAAAATGGTATTGTTCTCAAAAGGATTTTGCACAAATCTATTTTTTGTAATCAAACAGCATATCTGACCTAACCATATAAGACGGCTAATATCCCTCAATGTGCCTTTGGCTTTTTTTAAATCCATTAAATTATCTCTACCAGCGGGCGAGGATCCCAAACAGGCAAAATTGAAAAATAACTGTTCCAGAAAATCCGATTTAAGTTCTTGTTTAGCATTTTCTATTTCAAGACCTGCGTCCGGAGAACCGGCAAAAAGTGTAAGTTCGCTAAATCTTACTCTATCCATAGCGCTTGATAGCGATTTTTCATTAAGGCCCGTTTTGATAAATGACTGAATCCTTGGAGATACCTTACCAAAACCTAATCCGGAAATCACATCTTTTAAGAAGTTATATAATTCTTCTATAATAACCGGCGGTATATTATCACCGGCATAAAGTGCAAAATCAAAATCAGAACCGCTTACTGCCCACCCGCGCGAATGGCTGCCATAACAAAAAAGACCTATTTGGCTAAGCCATTCTTTGATATCATTCCTCGCCAGATAGTATTCATATGCCATGGAAACAGCAAATATGTTCAATTCGCTTATCTTCTCAGTAATATCGAGCCCCTTGAGCGAATTACGTGTATTTGCATCAATCTTCTCTCTCTGCGCCGTCATAAATGAACGTATCGTTTTAATAAATTCATCTTTGCTTTGAGCGAATAATAGGGCAAGTGCATTGCCGTCGCCATCTTCGGCCTCTGCGGACTTTCTGAGTTCATCTCTATGCTGTTCAATATAACTTGTAAGGGCTTGCTCAAGCAGATATCGCCTCCGCATGTAATAAAATTTATCCAACAGATATTCAGTGGCCTCTATTAGTTTTAATCCTATCGCTGCGGGAACATTAACCTGTTCCGTTTGTCCTGCTACAGCCGCATATACAGTAAACCCTCCTTTTCTGTTCGTCAGCTGAAAATCGTTGCCGCCACGGTTACCACGATCTCCAACCGAGCCTATATTCTCAGGATCAATTTGGTGTTTTTTCATCAAATATCGTAAAGCGCGAACCTTGTCAGCACCTTTTAAAACAACGTCAATAGTGCTGTAAGCCGTATGCAAATCATATTTACCTTTAAGGAGGGGGTCGGCGTCCAATATTATTTCTAAGCGTTGTTGTGTTTCTAGTTTCTTTTTCTCTTCTAAATCTTTGGCTAATTTTAGTGAAAATGAATAGCCTTTTTTTCGTAAACTAATTCCAGAAACACACTCTGCAAATTCACTTTTTTTAAGTTCCGCATAAATAGCATTTTGTTTATCCATATTAAAAATAGGATCTCCAATAATATCTTCTCTCTTGGACAGATCGGCGCTATTGACTGCGTATGTTCCATTCTCTGGAAAAAAATAAAAGCGCGATAATATATCAAGCGATAACTTCCGTTCTCTAATTTCATACACAATGTCATCATAAATTTGCAGCAGCCCTGGCTCGTGGAAAGATTTTTGATAATCATCTGGGGAAATACATCTGCCGGATGCTATTCCGATATATCCCCCAAGAAAAAGCAGATCAACGAGTCTTTTAATAATCCGAGGGGGCACAATTCCATTGGATTCGGCCAAAGTACCGTCTACATCAAATAAGAATGCCTTATACTGCTGCGCCAAAGCATGTTTGAGTTTTTGCTTTTCCCTTTCTTCAAAATCTATAGAGCTCGCATAATGCGCAGCGCCAAGGGCGCTAATATATGAGGGATTGCCGCTTTTGTATAAACTAATTGAGGCCTTGATCTCTGGAAAACTATTTCTTAAAATAACTGTTGCTTCTTTCACTATAGCCTCGCCAAATTTTCCCGTTGAAAGACCGCCCCCAACAATTATATGCTCAACCGGCCAATGGTTATAAACATTCACAACCGCTTCAGCAAGATACCTGCCCATAGTTTTGGCTATTTTTAGCGCGGTCTCATTGCCATTATCCGCTTGCGATACTATATGCCTCGCCCATTCAGGCGATATGTCTGAAACATCGTCATTAAGAATACCGGCATTCTTTCCTTCTCTGACAACACCTCTTACGGTCAGATAACGGCCGATTGTTCCGGGAACACCGTCTTCGGCTCCACTACCTTTATTGTTTAAATCAATCCTCGAGAAATGAATTTCGCACAATCCGGATGCGTTTCTTCCATCTTTGTCAATATATCCAAATGCGACGCCTGAACCGAGGCCAAGATATGCAGCATTTATTTTTCCTTGTGAATACGCGGCTTGGAATGCACCCATATGCCCATCATTTCTTATTGTAACTGGTATCACCGGTCCAAACTTGTTGCTTTTATTGACCCAGTCTTCGATGTATTCTGCCAATTTCGAGACAATTTGTGCGCTACCAGGGCCCAGCGTTTGGCACACATGATTGTCATGCGCGACTTTACCGTCTTTAACGGCGGCATTCAAAGAAATACCGATACCGTCTATTTTAATTTCTTTGCCAATTTGCTTCTTAGCCAATCTTTTACGGGCAACCTTTATAGCCTTTTTGACAAACTTAATATATCCTTGGATGTTTCTTTTCTCATAAATGCTCTCTTTAATTTTTCCAAGGATAATTTCTTCATCACAATTGATAGCTGCAAGCTTCACACTCGATCCACCAATATCCACGCCAATATACGTACCTGTACTATTATGATATGATTTAGAAGGATTTCTTTGCTTCTGAACAAATTGCGGGACTTTAGCTGCTGGGTCATAAGAGCGGGAGAATTGAATCTTAAAAGAACCTTCTCCGTAATAAGATTCAAGCCTACCTTTTACTCTCTCATATAGCCTATTCTCCATTAAATTTCGATTAACAATATTTTCCCATCCTGCGGGACATACTATAGTGCATTCTGTGCCCCCGTTATTAAGCATTGCGTTTAAGATTCGCCCTATTACATATTCCGATAAAACTTCTTTATATATTTCGGAAAGCTTGTCGGGAAGGTTTATTTTAAAATCATTTGTCCCTTCTTCTCGCATCTCAAACGGAAAATAAACCGAGATATTTTCTTTTCCGGGCTTACCGGCTGACCACGTAAATATCTTTTTAACATTATTCAATGAAATAAAACTTCCCGTGCCAAATATCAACTCTTTTGCAACAGCTTTCAATTCCGATTTTCGCCTCTCTCTATCTCTTTTTTGACATAAAGACAATTTTTCGACAAGCCAGTTATCGAGAGCTTTCTGAACATTCCCTGGTATTTTTTTTGCATCATCTATTAATTTTTTTATAACATCCTCGGCATCCTCGGCTGAACATTCTGCCTCTTCCCCAAGTTTGAATTCATACTCGGCCGAAATATGGCGCAGGCTCCTATGCGCATAATGGACTAATTTGACTCGCGTAATCGTTATAGGCACAAAGTAATCTTTTTGCTTCCTTTTCTTCCAGGAAATGAAAAGATTATTAAGTTGTTGATTAATTTTCTTTATATTTTCCCGACCGGGTATTTCCTTTAAAAAGCCAAGGGCTACATGACATTGACCGTTCATGTCATGTTCTCTGATATTAAATCCAGCCTCGTCTCTTAATCTTTGCCTAAATTTGGTTAATATAGCCGTTGATTTATCATCAACAGATGAACCCAAAATAATAATTTCCCCACCCTCATTAATATATATCCTGTCCAGCTTTACTGTATATTGTTCTGTGTCTGAAATAATTTTAAGCATTTCTTTTATATTTTCGCGTTTTAATGAGTCTATCGGCTCATTGGGATGTGAATAATCTCCGCCCCTAATGGCGCCTACGGTCATATGCATATGAAATGTTTCATAACAATGAACATTTTTTCCGAATACTCTTTTTAACATTTTAGTTATACGATTAGCTTTGCCAAGAAAATCCTTACCACCGCTGTCCTCTTTTTTAAAAGAACACCCCATAACCAGCGTTGGGGCATATACAAAAAAACCTGGATAATTTTTTAATGAAGCGATATCTGTTTTATGTTGATCTTGTTCCGCAGATGAAAAAACAGGACTTGCTAACTGTGTTGCGATACTGCCGGGTCCTATTTTTTTTGTAACAATAGTAGCGGAAGGTCTTAAATGAATTTGGGATATGGATAAAAAGTCAACATTATCAAAAGGCGCGGTCTGTGTCGCAGTACTTAAAAGAATACTTATTAATACCATCAAACTTATGTATTTTCTGATTATCATCTTTTTATGTCCTGCTCATTTTACCCGTTGCATAAAAGTCTTTATTTTACTAAAAATATAACGTAACCTTTTTACTTCAACAATAAATCAATTACTAAAAGCTCCATAGGAAAGAATGTTAATATTATCTTTTTTTAAATATTTTTAATTCACAAATTAAGTATACATCAAAAAACTTTTCCGGGCAAGTATCATTTTGATAATATAGTATTATTTATATAAGGTAATTTATTCTTTAAAAACTTATACTCTATGTAATTTCATTTTCACCAGTCATTGGCCTTGGAATTAATTGTTTTTGAAAAATAACCGCCTGTTAAAGCATCAATATTAGCCGTAAGTTCGTCCAGCCTGATTTGTTTTAGCCTGGCCTGCGCTTCATCGCGGATACTATTACCGGAGAGTTCTTCCATCAATCTTAATCTTTCAAAATATATTTTTGTCACTTCATCCAATATATCATTTCTTAACTGAACCATGAGCCTGGAGCGGGAATCAATATTTGTCTGATGATAGCTCCAGATCAATTCAGCAAGATCCCAGTTTAGTTTTATCCCCCATCCTATGTCTCTATCTTTAGGGCCTTCTATAAAGATATCGGGGTCGCTGGTGCCGCCTCTGTCAAGTTCTATGGTTTTATTATAATCTCCATCCAGGCTCAAGCTTAAATCAGGCATAAGTGCCTGCGCTTGCGCGGCCTTGCGCATCCATTTAATCTTTTCCGGAGATACCTCCGCGTATTCAATAGCAGCCTGCTGTATCTCGGATATGCCAGGCTCCCGCGCACAAGAGCCCTGCATGCCGGCTTCGTATACCGGGCCATCTGCAGAGCTGTGCAGAGCCATCTTAAATAAACCATTTCGCGTTGCAGCAAAGGCAAAACCGCTTTCAAGGCTATAGTCAATCATATTTATCTGTAAATTAGCCAGGCCCGCGGAACAATCCTTCCATCTGCCTTCTTTATATTCATATTTAAAAATACCTCCGGGGCCTGCGCCAAGCAAATATTCCGGACCGGCCGTTATATAGTTGATTTTCCGGTTCGTCAGACCCTCTGAATTCAATCTGGTCCAGCTATTACCTCCGATTGGCGCTGTTAAAACACCCCTGG
Organism: Candidatus Omnitrophota bacterium; assembly: GCA_028716165.1. Taxonomy (NCBI): domain Bacteria; kingdom Pseudomonadati; phylum Candidatus Omnitrophota; species Candidatus Omnitrophota bacterium. Next base: position 12,196 of record JAQUQI010000003.1, on the reverse strand, counting down.
CGGTGCATATATATACCGCGTCCTTGTGTATAGCGATAGAGCCTGGCGCATTATTATTATTTTCCGAAACATCTTCATCGCTCGGTTCGGATGAGTCTTCGTCTCCGGTTTCTTCCTCAAATTCAATCAGATTATACACCTTATCCCAATAATCACTTTCCGGCCTCTGATAATATACTCCATCATAAGCACATACATAAATAAACCCTTCGCCGGCGTAGACATCCCTTATTTCTTTATTTATAAAATATCCTTCGGCAGACCAATGCGCGCCCGCGTCACTGCTTTTGTATAATCCCCTGCGCGTGCCAATTATGATTTTATCATTCTGAATAGAATGCGCCATGCAGCTCACGTCTGTTTGCGCCTCGTCCAAACCTCTATACTGTTTTATCCACGAGTTGCCGCGGTCAACGCTAACATATAATCCGTTTGTGGTTGCGGCATAGATAAAAAATCGTCCGTCCGGATTATATGAAAGGCTGTTTATCTTTTCGTTTTCTCCTGTCAACATAAATATCCTGTCCCAGCTTTTACCCCCGTCAAGGCTTTTATATATACCCTTGCCTCCGGCGGCTAAAACAAGCCCGGGGAAACGATTAATAATACTTACCGCGTTAACCACAGCCTCATCAATACCGATATCGGACTTGCGCCACAAACACTCCTCCGCGGCCAGATTAAATGCCGCGCACAAAATTAAAAAGGAAAAAACAAATAGAGATAATACCCATTTTTTAAATCTCAAGACCGCCGGATGCGATAATCCCGCGGGCCTTGCATTTGACTTTTTCGTTTTACCGCGCGCCATTTCAAACCTCCTTTTTTACCCCACCGCGGTTATATTGTCCGATGAACCCTTATATCAATATTTTGATTTTTTGTCAACTACTTTTATTTTTCATCAAATTCAGCGCGCTAAATTTGATTATACTTCAAATCCTCTTGACAAGAGAAGGCAATTCTGTTACATTAGAATAACCATGGATATGGCAGAAAAGATACGCGGCCTGCGTAAAGAAAAAGGCCTTACCTTAAAAGCGCTTTCTCTTTCAAGCGGCGTCGCTTTAGCTACATTAAGCAGGATTGAAACCGGCAAGATGAGAGGGACTGTTGAATCTCATAAAGCCATAGCATCGGCCCTTGGCCAAACCCTTTCTCAACTATATAGCAATCTGGAAAATAAAAAAACCCCTATTGAATACCAGAATATTGAGAACCGGACGGATCTTTTTCTCCATAATGATAAGGCGTCCTATCACATGCTTACCAGCAATATACTCTCAAAAAAAATGATGCCTGTCATGCTGAAGCTGTCTTCAGGGGGCAGGACCAGTATTGAACGGCCCTGCGCGGCCGCGGAAAAATTCCTGTATGTGCTTAGAGGCTGCGTTGAAGTGGTTATCGGAAAAACAAGGCATGTCTTAAAAAAATCGGAGACACTCTATTTTAACGCCGGTTTAAGCCATTATATAAAAAATCCCCGTAAAGACGAGGCCTTGATTATATGCGTTACTACCCCGCCGGCGCTATAGGAGGTGCGTAATGAAAAAACAGGTCCTGGTATGCGATGATGAAAGAGGGGTCCGCGAATCCCTGAAACTGATACTCTGCGATAAATACGATGTGATATTTGCTGAAAGCGGGGCTCAAGCCATTGAGCTGATAAATCAAAATCAGGAAATTAAATGCCTTTTACTTGACATAAAAATGCCTCCGCCAAACGGCATTGAGCTGTTAAAATACCTTAAAGACCGGAGCATCAGCGTCCCGGTCATTGTAATAACAGGCTACCAAAGCGTTGAAACCGCCGCCGAATCTTTGAACAACGGCGCGGTAAGCTATATCACCAAACCGTTTCGCTCGGAATCCGTTTTAGACGCTTTGGAAAAAGCCATCTCTTAACCCGCAGGCTCGCGGCATGTTTTTCTATTACACGACATCTCTTCTTACTGTCATAACATCTCTTGCCTTGGGTATATTTGTATTTTTTAAAAATCCCAGTAATAAGCTCCATGTGTCGCTTTTTCGCATGAATACCGTCGTTGCCGCCTGGAGCTTTTTTCTTTTCTTCCACTACGCCAGCAGGACACATCAACAGGCAATGGCTACGCTATACGCGTTGCACTGCGCGGCGATATTGATACCGGCCTGTTTCGTCCACCTCGCCTGCGACCTGCTTGATATTGCCAATCCCGCGCGCGTAAGGATCCCTTATATTATCTGCGGCGCTTTTATCCCTCTCGTCTATTCCCCGTATTTTATCAACGGCATAAAACAAAAATATATTTTTAGATATTACGCTAATGCCGGGGATTTATATGTACTATGGATTATCACGTATTGCCTTATGACAGGATACGGCCTTCATCTGATGATAAGCCGTTACCGGGCTTCTTCCGCGATAAAAAAAATTCAAATACGTTATATCCTTTGCGCCTCACTGATAGGTTTTGCCGGAGCGGCTACCATATATTTTCTTTTTTACGATATATCAATACCCCCTTTCGGGGAGCATATTATATTTCTCTATCCGGTAATATTTTCCATAGGGGTGCTTAAACACGACGCGCTGGAACTGAACATCGCCATAAAAAGAACCATAGTCTACTCCGTATCAATAGCTCTTATTACCTTCGCGTATCTTATAATCGTCTTATTATCAGAACGTTTTCTGCAGGACGCCGTGGGGTATCAATCCATCGGCATCAGCGTCGGCGCCGCTATCGTAATAGCGCTCATATTCAGCCCTTTAAAAAACCGGGTTGAAAAAATCATAGAAAAATTCTACATGCAGAATGCCTATCAAAGAATGCAAAAAGAACTTATGGAATCCGATAAGAGCAGGGCGCTGGCACACCTGGCGGCGGGACTCGCGCATGAGATACGCAATCCCCTGACCGCCATCAAGACATTTTGTGAATTCTTGCCCAAAAAGTTTAACGATAAGAACTTCAGGCAGGACTTTTCAAGAATAGTAAACGATGAAACCGAAAAGATAGGCTCGCTCATTGACCAACTGCTTGAATTCGCGAAACCGTCATCGTTGAAGATATCCGCTTGCGACGTAAAACAGGCCCTTGACTATACCCTAAACCTGCTTTCAGCGGAAACACTCAAGTCTAATATCAGGGTGATAAAAGACTATGGCCAATGCGATCACATCATACAAGCAGACACCGTTAAATTAAAACACGTATTTTTCAACATAATAAAAAACGGCCTTGAGTCAATGGGCGGAAACGGTGTGATCAGAGTCGTAACAAAGCGGACACCGGGAAGGTTAAACATAGATATTCAAGACACCGGATGCGGTATCGGAGAAAAAAATCTCGTCAGGATATTTGAACCGTTTTTTTCGCTCAAAACCAACGGCACCGGGCTTGGCCTGCCGGTGTCACAAAGTATAATCCTTGAACACAAAGGCTCAATCTATGCCAAAAGCTCTCCGGGGGCAGGGACAACATTCACAATATCGTTACCGATATGCTTTTAAAAATATCTGACGCCCCCCGCAATACCTTCTTGCGCGGTTTCTATGCCGGTTAAACGCGCCCTGCTAAAAAAACAAATATTTATTCACAGACATTGGCAAAGGGTCTGTTCTCACCGGATGAAGCAGGCCCCTGTTGAGATTGTTGAATATACGCCGATGTTATAAGCAAGGCGCCAAAAGGCACCACAAAAAGGCTTATAATAAGTCCCACAAACGGTATCTGGCCGGCCAAACCGTTTATCACTATATAAATAACGGCTAAAGCCAGGTTTATCCAAAAACCGTTGCCCTTAACCATATTCCAGCTTGCCTTTAAAGAGTCTACCGGGCCATACCCCTTGTCAACTGCCATAAAATATGAATAAAGCCACATGGTCATAAGCAAGATTCCGGGTATGATCAAAAGCAAAAACCCTGCGAATATGGCAAACCCTTGTAAAAAGAACAGCCCGAACAAAGGCCAAAACCTGTTCAGTGTCTTGAAAATGTCATTAAACTCTATTTTCTTGTCAGGACTGCGCATGGCATTAAGAACCATATAGCAATAACCGCCGAACAAAGGCCCTGACATTATCAATAAGGTAAACAAGGATATCAACTGAAAGACAAGCGTTGTCAGCAAAAGCATGGGGATATTGACCTTATAGACACTAAACGCCTCAATAAAACATCTTTTTATATCAAGTTGTTTTGCCTCCATTCATTACCTCCTGTTTTTTTGAAAACGTTTATATCAATAGCGGGGCGAAGCAAATCTGACTATGTAATATGCCGTCTTGGCCCCTCGGCTGTCATGCCGGCACATTATGACATACAAGTCCAGGGTCAATACGCCTTAACAGGCCTTTGAGTACCGTACCCGGACCTATTTCAAAAAAATGTTTAATGCCGCGGGAGGCAACTTTCCTTATAGAATCCTCCCATCGGGTGGTAAGGCTTATCTGATCCACGAGATTGGCCTTTATCATATCGGGATTGTCTTGAGCAAAAGCGGTGACATTACTGATAACAGGTATCTTGGGGGGCATAAATTGCATATCCTTTAATACCTTATCCAGTTTATGGCAGGCCTGCGCCATTAGCGCCGAATGGAAGGGTCCGCTCACGTCAAGGACAATAACCCGCTTCGCGCCTTTTTCCTTTGCTAATACAGACGCGCTGTCAATAGACTCTATTGAACCCGATATAACAATCTGTCCGGGGCAATTAAGGTTTGCCACCTGGGCCTTTGAATGCCGGCATATATCTTCAACCTGCTCCAGGTCCAGGCCGATAATGCAGGCCATTTTGCCGGGGTTGTCGTTAGAGGCCTCTTCCATAAACAGCCCCCTTGACCTGACAAGCTTAACGGCATCGCTAAAACATATAGCCTCCGCGCATACTAAGGCGCTGTATTCACCAAGGCTAAGCCCAAGCGTCACTTGAGGCACATAATCACAACTTGACAATAGATGAACACGCAATGCCGCGATAGATGAAACTAATATCGCAGCCTGGCAATTCCGGGTCATAGTCAATTCTTTTTCAGGGCCCTCAAAGCAAAGCCTCTTAAGGTCAAAACCGAGTATCTCGTTTGCCTGTTCAAATGTCCTGCGGGCTATCTCATGATTATCATAAAGCTCTTTCCCCATGCCGACATATTGAGCTCCCTGTCCGGGAAATATAAAAGCAGATTCTACCATTTTATTACAATAGACCCCCATGTAAAACCGGCGCCAAAAGCAACGAGCACGATAATATCGCCCTTCTTTATCCTTTTTTCATCAACAGCCTCGCAAAGGGCCATTATGGTTGACGCGGCCGAGACATTACCGTATTTGGCCACATTAAGATATACCTTGTCTTCGGGAAGGCCTATCCTCTGCCTTACGGAATTTATTATTCTCATATTAGCCTGGTGCGGAATAAGAAGGGATATGTCCTTGCATCCCAATTTGGCTTCGCAAACCGCCCGCGTAGCGGCATCAGCCATAATCCTGACAGCGGATTTAAATACCTCGCTGCCGCTCATCTTTATATAATGGAGCCTGTTCTTGACCGTATCCATTGAAGCGGGATTTTTTGACCCGCCTGCGGGTAGATACAAAAGGTTGGCCAGGTCACCGTCAGAGCCAAGATAATAAGACAGTATGCCTCCTGAAGCAACCGGCTGCAGCACGGCGGCTCCGGCGCCATCTCCAAACAAAGCACAGGTATTTCTGTCTGTATAATCGGTAACGGAACTCAAAACCTCAACACCTATGACAAGAGCGTTTTTATAAGCACCCGAACATATAAACTGCTTCGCGGAGACTAAGCCGTAAATAAAACCTGAACATGCCGCCCCTAAATCAAAACACGCGGCGTTCTTTGCCCCCAGTTTGGATTGGACAAAGCAGGCCGTGGACGGGAAAGGCATATCGGGGGTAATGGTGGCAACAATGATAAGGTCCAAATCTTCGGGTTTGATCTTTGCCGCTTCCATAGCTTTACGCGCCGCGCTCACCGCCAGATCGCTTGATGCCGTTCCCGGCTGCGCTATCCGTCTTTTTTTTATGCCTGTCCTTGTCGTTATCCATTCATCCGAAGTATCAACCATTTTTTCAAGGTCATGATTCGTCAAAACCTTTTTCGGCACACACATGCCGATACCTGTGATTCCTACCGATCTGCCTGTTTTCATTTAGGACAATCCCCTTCCTGCCGGGCTATAGCTTCAATAATGTGCTGGTTAACCTCAAGCTTAACAAATTCCGCCGCCTCTCTTATGGCGTTTTTTATAGCCTTGGCGGACGAACCTCCGTGGCATATAATACATACTCCGTTAACTCCTAATAAAGGGGCTCCGCCGTATTCGGAATAATCTATTTCTTTTTTCAATGCCTTAAAGGCAGGCATGCTTAAAAGAGCGCCTATCTGCGTCAAGAAACCCTGCTTGAGCTTTCTTTTGAGAAAAACGGTCAACGTGTGAGCCAAGGATTCCGATACCTTCAGAACCACGTTTCCGACAAATCCGTCGCAGACAATAACGTCATATTCACCTGTATATATATCGCCGCCTTCAACATTTCCCGTAAATTTTATACCGCTGGCATTAAGCAATCTATGTGTCTCTTTTATAAAATCCGTCCCTTTTGCCTCCTCTTCCCCGACATTAAGCAGGCCGATTCTTGCCGTTTTTTTACCGAACAGATATTTTTGAAGAACATCCCCCATAATGGCATACTGCAGGAGGTGTTCAGGCTTGGGATGAATATTGGCTCCGACATCAATAAGCACGCATAGATCTTTCAGGGTAGGATATATAAGGCCTATCCCCGGCCTTTGCACTCCGTTTAAAAGGCCCATTCTTAACGCGACAGCGCACACAACCGCGCCTGTATTGCCTGCTGACACGAAAGCCTCAACCTTACCGTCACGCAGCAGCCTCGCGCTGACATTGATGGAAGAATCTCTCTTCTTGCGGACGCTCAATGCCGCCGGTTCATCCATGCCAATTACCTCCGAGGCATGGCAAACTGATATGGCGTGGGTAGCGTGAACGCCTCTTTTAAAAAGCTCGTGTTGTATTTTTTCATTGTCGCCGACAAGGACGATATCGTATCCGAACTCCTTGCAGGCAAGTAAAGCGCCTTCTATCACAACGTTCGGCGCATTATCTCCGCCCATAGCGTCTACAGCAATACGCATAGAAAACCTTCTCCTATTCAGGCTTTATGTTTTTTGGCCTTTTCCTTCTTAGAAACCACTTGTCTGCCTTTATAATAACCGCATTGGGCGCACACCCTGTGCCCCATAATAATACTACCGCAATTAGGGCATTTGGCAAGAGAAGGCTCGGACAGCTTATAATGAGTGCGCCTTTTTCTACCCCTCGCTTTTGAATGTCTCCTCTTTGGTAATCCCATTTCAAGCCTCCAATTTTTTAGATATTGTTCCTGACCGGCCATAGGTTAAAATCGGCCGGGACAGAATGGATAATAACGACTTAAATATTAATCTCTATGACCTTTTTCCTGCTGTTAAAACCCGATACTATGCGGACATCTGACCTGCGCGCTTTAAAATATCCGGCAATAACCCTTACCAACGCTTCATTGGCCTTGCCATCAACCGGCGCGGCTTTCAGATAAACCTTATAATCACTGCCGGGGCATTGTTTGACCTCGTCCCTTGACGCCCTGGGCTGGACCTTTACACTAAATTTCATTTGAGCCTTTGCGCCAGGTCTACTAATGTGTGCACTAAAAAACTCTGGGCAAAAATCAAGCCCAATATGGCAATAATAGGCGAAACGTCAACTGCCCAAAATTGCATCTTTAATCCTTTTCTGATAGGGCTTAAAATAGGCTCTGTGGCGCGCTGTAAAAACTGAACTATGGGATTAAAAGGATCAGGGTTTACCCAACTTATAAGCGCCTTGACTATTATCATCCAATAGAGCAATGTTATAACAATATCAAGTATCTTTGCTACACTCATAATGAAATTACCTAGAACAAACATAAAAAATACCTCTTTATTTTTATGACTACTTGATATTACCCCTGCGGATCCTAATCCGGGCCAAGCTGTCTTGATCTGTCAAAAGCGGCTTTCACGGCGTCTTGCACAATAGCCTCAAACCCGCGTTTTTTAAAAACATCTAATGCCGCCTCTGTTGTCCCGCCTTTTGAAGCCACATCCTGCTTAAGAGAGGCGGGGCATTTGCCCAGGCTGTACTGTAGAAAACTAGCACCGAATATTGTCTGGGTTACAAGCTCAAAGGCCAGGTCTTTTTTAATCCCCAAAGATACCGCTGATTTGGCCATAGCTTCCATCAGCAGAAAAAGATACGCCGGCCCGCTACCCGATACGGCTGTCACGGCATTCATATGCCTTTCACTCAACACAAGCGTCTTACCGATACAATTAAATATTAACTCCGCGCTGCGCCTGTCCCGGTCTGTTACCGCACTGCTGTAAGACAAAACCGTCATCGCGCGATGGACAAACGCGGGCATATTAGGCATGGCCCTAACGATTCTCTTAACACGCCCCTTTTGCCTGATAAAACTTATTGTTTTACCTGCTGCTATAGATATCAAAAGCCTGCTCTTTAAGGCATGCGACATATCCTCAAGGGCAGAACCCATATCTTGAGGCTTAACCGCCATTATGATAATATCGCTTTTCAGGCAAACATCAATATTAGAATGTGAACCAAAAACGCCGTAATTGGAACGCAGATAACCCAGCCTGGCCGCATCCTTGTCCGCGACAAAAATATGCGATTTACCCGGATATCCTTTGAGCGTCAACCCTTTTAATATGGCTTCGCCCATTTTACCGAATCCGATAATTGCTATCTTCAAACTTGTACCCTTAACCGGCCTGGTTGTTGAATATGGCTGAACCTATCCTGACAATAGTAGCGCCTTCTTCAACAGCTGTTTCAAAATCCTGTGTCATCCCCATAGAAAGCTCTTTGATGCTCCGGTAACCGGCGGAGATAACACCATCCCTTAGCGCGCGCAGGCTGTTAAAATAAGGCCTTGCATCCTCTTTGTTCCTGGCCATAGGCGCTATTGTCATAAGACCTGTCAGATTAACATTGGGTAAACGTGATGCCTCTTCCACAAAGCTAAAGATATCACTGGGGCTAATACCGTATTTGGAACTTTCACCTGATATGTTCACCTCAACCAGACAATCAATATGTTTGCCCAACGCGTATGCCTGCTTGTCTATCTCGCGGGCAAGATGAATGCTGTCAAGGGAATGTATAATATCAAATATGCTAAGGCAAAGGGCCGCTTTGTTCGTCTGAAGATGGCCTATCATATGCCATTTGGCGTTTTTTGCCGTTTTACCGAGCAAATTATATTTCAAAAGAGCATCCTTGACCCTGTTCTCCGCTATGTCCGAAACGCCTGACATTAAAACTTCCTGGAGCTGTCTGATATCGGCTGTTTTAGTAACAGGCAGTAACCTGATCTCTGCCGGGTTACGACCCGCTCTTTTTGCCGCCTTTTCTATCCTTTCTTTAACCAGAGCAAGGTTTCTGATTACCATTTGGCATACTTTAACATAATATAATATTCAAGTCAATAAATTTATGTCCCGAAGGCAGGCAATTCTTAAGCCCTAAATGCAAGAATATTTTAAAAATAATCGTTGTAAAGCCCTTTAGCGTATTCGGATAAAGCCAATAGCCAATTTTTGGGGCCTAATTTTAACAATGATAGTTTTGACTGCCTGGTTTCAGCTCCCAGCTGAAGCAACCCGGCGGCGACAAAATACACATGACAAGGTAAAGGCTTGGGTAAAGCGCCTAAACCTATTATGCGTCCTATACGTACCGGTATACCTAAGACAGATTCGGCCAACTCAATGCAACCATCCATAGTTACCGATTGGCCGCACATGACAACACCGCTGGGTATATTGCCCAGACAGCCTGAACCCTTTAACTCTTTTTTAATCTCTTTGAATATGCGCGTATACTCTTCAGCGAGAATACCCCTTAGATCCGGTTTTTGAGAAAGCTTTTTGGGCATTATACCGGCCGGTATAATCAATTCTCCTCCGGAGCTGTCAAGCGAGAACCTCTCTATCTTGAATCGTTCAGCTTCTACTTCAGGCACGCATAATTCGCTGGCAAGCCTTTTTGTGATATCTCTGCCACCAATAGCCAATGCCTTCAGAAATACCGGTCTTGATTGAGAAACAACCAGTATATCGGTCATATCTGAACCAATATCAACAAATGCCACCCCAAGGCTTTTTTCATGGTCCGGAACAACAGCCTTTAATCCGGCTAATGACGAAATGACGGTGTCCTCAATGCCAAGCCCTGAATATTTTACCGCTTTTTCAATATTATCTATCACCGATATCTTTGCCGTGACAAGGAACATATTTGTCTCAAGCTTCATTCCAAACATGCCCACAGGATTGGCTACGCCCGGCTCCGAATCAACGATAAAATCCCCCCTGGAAGAGTAAATAATGCCTCTTTCATACGGCATGTGCACAGACTTAGCGCTGGCAATGACCCTGTCTACATCATGCCTGGTTATCTCGTTATCCTTATCAGATATCACTACCTCGCCATGAGACAAAAAACCTTTTAAATGCGTGCCTGACACGCTTAAAAAAACGGACTGCACTTTTTTACCACTAATATCTTCGGCCTCGCAAACGGCCGCTGACACGGCATCTGAAAGCCCTTTTATGTCAGAGACCACTCCTTTCTTAAAACAATCATGGTATCCAACGCCATAGCCTAAAATATTCAATGCTCCTTTTTGCTCTGGCATATCGGATATAAGACAGCTTACCTTTGATGAGCCTATGTCAAGGGCTGCAATAAAGGCCTCTTTTTTCTTCATCCGCGTCAATCCCTTTCATCAGCAGAAAATATCATCAATACGGCCGCTGTCGCGCTGTCTGCTGTCAACAGGGCACGACAACAACATCCTCAAACCTTAAATCTATAACTTTTGCTTTACGTCGTCTTGATAATAAATCGTTTAAAACTTTTTTGATGGTATCCAGCTTGTCCTTAACCCGGTACGAACCCAATTCAATCCTTGTCCCGTCCTCAAGTATCAAAGCTGGGTTGTCTATGTCATAGACATTGACCTCTTTCACCTTGAAATCATCCGGAAGGCAAGAGTCTTTGGCGATATCATTAATATCCTTTATTATGCCTATGGCATGAACCAGTTGCTGTCTGTATTCATGCCTGCCGCCTGATAACAGCTTCGGGTTTACATTGATGCCCGAGACTACCGTAAGAGCAGGCTGTTTTGATAAAAGAGGCGGAGGTATGATAACTGCGTCATCGGAGACAAGATAATAACTGCCTGATTCTATCTGGCAGACAGGTTTTCTTAATCTATAAGACACAAACAACATGTCCGGCAAACGCCTATAAACGACCGCGTCCCTGATTTCAGGATAATCCCTCTCTATGTCATATTCACATCTTTTTATATCCAAAAGAAATATATTTATACCCTTGTTTGAATACAAATCCCGCGCCATGGACGTCTCAAGTTTGGCGCTGGACCTGTCCATGACCTCAATATACTTAATATTAAAATAATCGGAATGAATCAGTATATGCCAAATGCCTTTAACAATAAGAGCTGATATGAGGATAATAAACAAAAAAGGTACAAGCCTTATAATGATATCCAGCAGGAAAAATATCCGTCTTCCGGCTTTAGGTTTTCTCGTGTTACGCGCAAACCTTTTTTCTTTCTTGGCCATGGCCAAAATCTCTTTCGTTTTTAAAAAAACAATTGTAATAGAATATGCGCAAATAGCAGGCGGATTCTTATTTAATGTCCGCCGCCCTGGCCTTTGCGCTTTTCATTATACGCTTATCAACAGCATGCTCTAATATCTCAAGGCACATACGGGTAAAATCAATGCCGTCCGCTTTAGCTGCCTTGGGCAGAAGGCTTGTCTGGGTAAAACCCGGTATTGTATTGACCTCCAGCACGGTTATAGTGTTATCAGCCGCATCCAACATCATATCTACCCTTGATAGGGATTCGCAGCCCAAGGCCTTGTGGGCGGCCAAAGCCAGGCCGCGGGCGCGGCGAGAAACAAAATCAGGGATATCCGCAGGCACGGTATACTCACTAGCGCCTTGCGTATATTTTGAATAATAATCATAGAATCCGCTTTTAGGCCGTATAGAAATAACAGGCAGCGGCCTATCGCCCA
>JAQUQI010000002.1:249280-257009 GCA_028716165.1 Candidatus Omnitrophota bacterium | reverse complement strand
TGTTAAGCGGCCAGACTGTTGTAACCTACAATGACCTTGGATTAAACCAGGTTATTAATAAGCAGGTCATATCAGATATAGCTTATGACTCTGAAGACAGGGTAGCTTCCCAGACAATAGCAACATTCGCCGATGATTCAGACCAGAACTTGATCAATGTTCAAGAGATATCAAACATCACATACGATTCGCAGGATATGATCAGTTCGCAGGATATAATTACGCGTTCCCGTAGTGAGGTACTTGAAAGGCTGTCAATTTCCAATATGACATATGATTCCGAAGACCGCATTTCGGGACAGATTGTACAATATAAGACCCTTGACAATTCCACCGCGTCAGCAGGCAGTGACATTATATTCATTGAAGAGATGTCGGGAATTACATATGACAATCAAGACAGAATGAATGCCCAGACCATTGTTACCAAAGACGCGCGCGGTAATATATATCAGACAAGGCAGATGAGCAATGTTCTTTATGATAATTTTGACAGAATCAAGTCGCATCATAACGTTGTCTCAATGGATTCCCAGATAATATACAAGCAACAGGTGAATAATATAACCTATGATAATCTGGGCCTCTTATTAAGTAGTGAGACATTGACATATAACAAAAACGATAAACTTATCAGGCGCGAGGAGCTTTTGATAGTATCCAGGGACATTAACCATATGGAGTCAGGCCAGGAGGTCCGTGAATATACGGCCCAGGGCGTTCTGAAAGAAACGCGCAAGATATCTATTGCCTATGACCAGGATACCTTAAGAGCCAAGAAGACCACAACACAGTTTTGGAAGCAGAATACTCTTATAAGGACAGAGGAGCTGGTCATTAATAAATGGGACCCTGCTACAGGTGATATTACCGATCAGACCACCACAATAAGAGAGGATAGCCTTGTAACAACACAGCATATGTACGGCATTGTGAGGGACGCTTTCAGGCAGATAACAGCATATCAGATGGATATTGCCGAGACTGCCGGTAACTATACCAAGACAACGCATACCCGGCGCTTTGGTATAAAATATTATCTGGGCAATGTCAGTGAATACCGTGAGACTATCACATCCAGCCTTAACGGCATTACTACAAATGTCCATGCATATGACATGGTTTATGATTTAGACGGCGATACAGCGCCATCGGCATTCAAGAAGACAATAACCGAATCAGGCGCAGGTTACAGTAATACCACCCAGATAAGCAGGACTGCCACCACATATAATGACATGGGCCAGGCGACAGGCTATACGGAGACTGTGTCAAACTTAGGCGTAACCACGGTAAGCGTTTATTCCGGTATAACATACGACCTGCACGAGAGGATGCTGACATTCAGGATAGATGCAAGGGCCAACGGGCATGAGATACCGGCGGTTGCCAGGACATCAACAACATATGACAGTTACGGCATGCTTGTCGCTTACAGCGAGACAAGGTATGGCATAAGCTGTGCCGACATGCTTGGCTTTGACACCGCGGGCGCGTATACTACATCAAGCTGGTCGGGAGTTTATCAAAATCATATAGGTAATCTCAAAAGCTATAAAGTTGATTCAACCAACACTGCCCGCGATACGGATACGGTTCGCGGCAGAAGTTATGATTCACCCAAGGCTACCCTTGAACACACATATACAGAGGTTGAGATAAAATCTCGTAATAGTTTGGGGTTTGTTCTTTCGGAGACATCCAAGGTTGTAGGCCCCGGTGAGGACAAAGACGGCAAAAAGGTTACCGAGACTACTACAGCAACTACAACATATACATATGACGCAAACGGAAGGGTAAGCGGCAAAAAAACAGAATCAAGCTCCTCCAATTCAAAAGACGAATCCAGCACCAGCTATACGGAAACAACGATAACCTATTCTGCCGACGGCACTTCGGTTGCTACATCAAACTCGGTTACCAATAGCTCTGACGGCGGACAATCAAAAACCACAAGCACTACCACTACATATATTGACGGTTCTATGCTTGTGACAACTAAGACAAGCGGTACAAAGGGCGATGGGCAAAACAACGAGGATGATTTTGATGATGATACAGGCAGGCGTATCAGAAAAGGCAAACCTCAACCGCCAACACCTACACCGGATGATTTAGAAGATGATGATCCGCGGCGCCATGGGCGAGTGCCGAAAGAAGAGGGCGAATATGAAGAACCTGATCCTAATGCTTATACTAGCGGCAGTACGCAAAAATATGACTGCCTTGGCACCAAGCGTTACTATCATTCGGAATCTCAATCAACAGACGGATCAAGCCAAGCTCCTTATACGGTAACCGAGACATGGGATAAGTTTGGTAATAGCCTCGGCAAGGACGAATCAGGTAATGGCGGCGGAGGTGGCGGAGGCGGCGGAGGCAGAAGGAACACGCAGGATTATGAGGATTATCTTGAAGCGGCGCAAAGAGCGGGCTTTGAAGAAAAAGATCTGGAAAACCTTTCGGAAGTGGACAGGCTTGCTATTGAATTCCTGATGGAAGACCTAGAACTGGAAAGAGATCAAGCCTATGAAAAGGCACAAGCTCTTTTGGACAAGCTTGAAGAAGAGGGCAAATCATTAGACGAATTGAGCGGAGAAGAGAGATGGGCCTTCCAGCTTTGGGCTAACGGCAGTGTTACAAGTTATGAAAAAGCGATAGAATATATAGAAGCTCTTAAGAATATCCTTAAAGAAAACAATATTGACCCAAAAGACGCTACATCAGACCAGTATTGGGCTGCCCAGAGCGTTAAAAACGGGCAAAGCAGTACATGGGACGAGGCGCAAAAGTGGATAAACGCTTACAATGATGCTCTCGCCTTGCAGGGAACGGAGACGGCGCCTGTTACAAAAGACAATGCCACAAAAGTTCAGAGGCTTATTGCCGAGATAGCGGCTGATATAATGTGCGATGGCAAAACGATATCGCCTGTTTTAGCAAAAGCAGTGGATGCCGCGAAAAAGAAAGTATCCGATATCGAGAAGATGCTGCGTCAATTCTTCAGGACCGAAAAAGGGGTCCCGTCCACTATTGCTACTGCTACCGATGACCAGCTTAGCCAAGCGACGCATATGGCTGATCAGAACTGGGACTACAAAGCGGCCAAATCATATTTAGAAGAGTTAAAAAACCAAAAGGCCGCCATGCAACTCCTTGCAATACCCGAAGGTAATCTGACCGATTATCAGCGCAGGTTGTTAACTTACGCAATAAATGATGAAGAGTTTATGTCAATGGTCCAGGCAAATCGGGATATACTTTTTAATCCGAATACCGATCCGAAATTGACTGCTAAAAAACAGGAGCTTATGAATAAAGCGGCAGAGTGGGTTTTTGCTATCCGTTCCTATGGTGTGGAAGAAGGCAAGCTTGCCGATCATCCTGATAAGAACAAGTTTGAAAAAGCCGCCGAGCTTTACGCGACAGGATCGTGCGAGACCCCTGCCATAGCCTTAATGCTGATCCAGGTGGCTATTGACTACTTGGGCTTTGGTACTACCAGCCCAGACGCTGTCCAAATGCTGGCTCTTGAATACGCCATGGATGATGCCAATTTTATGAGACTTATTTCTGTCGCGGAAAATCTCCAGGATAAACAGGCAATAAAGTCTGCCGTGGAGTCTATACAAAATAAGGCAAAAAGATATGTATCAACTTTAACAGAACTTGGCACCAATTTAACAAATGCCACAACCAAGCAAAGATTTATTGCCCAGCTTTATGCTGCAGAAAAGTTTGATACTGTCGCGAAAGCTACGGAATGGGTTGAAAAATATGAAAAGGTCATTATCGCTGGAGGAAAGACCCTTGATAACCTTACAGATGAAGATATCCTTCTTCAAACAGCCGCCGAGCTCTATGCCAATGATACTAAAGGCAAATTCAAAAACCCTGACGCTGCCATTGAGTATGCCAAGGTTTACGTGGCTAACCAGGCTGTCCGCGCGCAGATTGCCGCTAAATTGGAATTTAAGGGCGTTCTTGATGATAAGCAGAAAGCTGTTATATCGTATATTATGAGTAATGAGGAATTAAAAGCTAAATTATTATCAGATAAGGGGGAGTCGCCTGAAATAAGAGATCAAATTCTCGCTAAGGCAAATCCATGGGCTGAAAGGTTTATTGATGCGTTTACAACATTAGGGACCACTTATGATGGTGCTAATAGCAAAGAGATATTTATCGCCCAGCGTTATGCTGATGGAAACTATGAGACTGTAAAAGATGCTGAACTATGGGTTGAAAAATATATGGAGGTCATTGCCCTTGAAGGAAAGACCCTTGATGACCTTACAGATAAAGATGTCCTTCTTCAAACAGCCGCCGAGAATTATGCTGATGATATTGAAAATAAATATCTTACGCCTCAAGATGCCTTAGATGCTGTATATGAGTATCTTGCCAGTCAGGCAGGATACTCTGGCAACACATCCGAAGCTTTTAATGACCTTTCAAACCGGCTTGACTCTATCCCGCTATATGGGCCTGAGCCTGATATCAAGCGTATCATGTCAGAAGCCGGATTAAAAATGGTAAATGATGTCTATTTGCAGACTCTATACAATGATGCTCTAAAATCAATAAACAAGACTCATGAATCCGCGACTGACAATGAAAAATGGGCTGCCGAGCTCTATGTCAATGATACTGAAGGCAGATATGATGACGTTTACGATGCCTTAGACGCTATTAACACCTATCTTGAAACCAAACAACTGGAAAAGTCTGTTATGGAGAAATTCGCGTATGAGGCCGGGACGATGACAGATAAGCAATATGGCGCCGTATATTATATTGTTAATGTCGCTCAAACAGCGGATAGATTATTGAACCTGCAAGATGCTTATTATGAACAAGAAATTGATTCCTTCAAACAAGAAGCCGAAGCCTGGGGCGAGAAATTCGCCGAAGCTTTAGGAATATATGATACTAACCACAATAGGGCTTCAGATATTCAAATATGGGCCGCCGAGCTCTATGCTAATGATACTGGAGATAAATATCCTACGCCTCAAAAGGCTATTAGCGCTGTATATGCATCTCTTGCCAGTCAGGCAGGATACTCTGGCAACACATCCGAAGCTTTCAGTGGCCTTTCAAGCCGGCTTGACACTATCCCGCTATATGGGCCTGATCCTGATATCAAAGGTACCATATCACGCGCCGGATTCACAATAGCAAAGAATACCATTTTGCAGACTCGCTACAATGATGCTCTAAAATCAATAGGCAAGACTCATGAATCCGCGACGGACAATGAAAAATGGGCCGCCGAGCTCTATGCTAATGATACTGAAAATAAATATTCCAAGCCTCAAGATGCCTTAGACGCTGTATATGAGTATCTTGCTAATCAGGCAGGATACTCTGGCAACACATCCGAAGCTTTCAGTGGCCTTTCAAGCCGGCTTGACTCTATCCCGCTATATGGGGCTGATCCTGATACCAAAGGTATCATATCAGAAGCTGGATTAGAAATGGCAAATGATATCTTTTTGCAGACTCTATACAATGATGCTCTAAAATCAATAAACAAGACTCATGAATCCGCGACTGACGATGAAAAATGGGCCGCCGAGCTTACAATTGACGGGACATTTGGCTCAATGGCAGACGCTGTCAGAGGCGTAAATAATTACCGTCTGGTAGAGGATGTCCTTAAACAAAACAATATTGCGATTATAGATGCTGATAAAGCCCAAAAACAGGCCGCCCAGCTTGTTGTTAATAATGACTATACCTCATTAGATGAAGCCTCTGCGGCTGTAAAAGCGTATCAAGGAGTAAAAGATATTCTTGCCTCAAATAATATTGATATAGTAGATGCTACAAATGAAAACGCAGTATGCGCTACGCTTGTCCAAGCCGGGCTTTATAGTGATCTCACCTCGGCCAAGGAAGGCCTTGATCATTATCAGCGGATAGAGTCTATACTGAACGCGTCAGGTGTTAACCTTGAAATTGCCTCATATGAGCAAAAATATGCCGCCCAGCTTGTCTATAGAGGCATGTTTAACGATTTGGATACCGCTTTAGCGGCTATTGCAAACAATAATAAAATGAGCTCTTTGTTAAAGGCCAATAATATTGACATTGCCAAGGCCAGCAATAATCACCTGTTGGCCGGTCAGATGACAATAGACGGCTTATTTAATAATTTTGACGAAGCCCTCGGCGCTTTAGGTTATTTCCAGAAGCTGGAGGCCTTGCTTAAAGAAGAAGGTATAGATATTTCTGACGCCGGCAACGATCAGATTTTGGCGGCAAAGGCGGTTGAGAATAAAATATTCGGCAGTGTGAATGAAGGATTAGAAAAGATTGGTAATTACAGGCGCATCCAAGAAATACTCTCCGGCGCCGGCATAGACATAAAATCGGCAAATGATAAACAAATTGGCGCCGCCCTGCGCGTTGCGGAGGGCCATTCCAGCGATTTTGACATGGCTTTATCTGATATAGAAAACGGTTTAAGCCTTACAAGGAAATTTAACGAAGTTGACTTAGGCCGTTGTAAAGATGTTGACGATTATTTCGCGGCCTTTGGCGACAGGAAGACAGACCAGCTTTCCAGTGTATTGAACAAAGCTCCGCGCTTTTCCGGAATAGCGCAAGAGGGGAGCCTTAATTCATTTTGGGCCGCTGTGATTGAGGAAGAGGCCTTCAAGGCGCTTGGCACAACAGCCGAAAAAGCCACTTCAGCCGAAAAGCTTGCCGTTCAATTTTTCCTTGACGGTTATTTCACCGATGTTAACCAGGCATATGCCGCTGTAGAGGTTTACAAAGATAACAAAGGTGTCATGATAAGCATGAGCATTACCGTTACATACAAGGACGATAATGTTAAACAAAAATTTACATATGACAATAAAGACAGGATCATAAATACAACGACTACACAAGATAAAACGGCTACGCAAGATAAAACGATAATAGTGTCAACCGATATATTCTATAAAAATGGCACCAATATTATCGCGAGTAAAAAGACCACGCGCACGATAGACGGCTTTATGGATTACGCTGAAGAGATAAGCGATATAGTCTATGACCAGTTCAACAGGATAAAGAGCCAAACTATAACGACAACCACCTACTCCAAGGATGATAGAGGTCAAATTAAGGAAACAGTCAGCAAAAGGTATATTTACGGTATTGACTATGATGCCCAAAACAGGGTAATAAGCCAAACAACCGCTGTGGAGATTACCGGCCGGATGCCCAATGGCACGGAGATAACATTAAGGAACCTTGAGATAGCTTCCGATATAGTATATGACGGCGATGCGGTTGCCACACAAACCCTAACACGCAAAACCTATTCCCTTAACGAAAAAGACGAGTTTATTTGCGATGAGAAAGGTATTCCCCTTCTTTCTACGGTTACATCAGATCAAGAAATAGCCGATTACAATACGATGATAGACGGCTTATCTGAGCAGTTTACAGCTTTAGGCGTTGTGAAGGATACGAAAGGCAACTTTGCGGCGGCAGATATTGCCAGAGCCCAGCTTCTGAAAGCAAAATGGGGATCTTTAGAAGCGGTCAAAGAACTTACAGATCCTCAGGGCACATTAGACGCAGCGATAGCAGATTACGACGCGATGATAGACGGCTTATCTGAGCAGTTTACAGCTTTAGGCGTTGTGAAGGATACGAAAGGCAACTTTGCGGCGGCAGATATTGCCAGAGCCCAGCTTCTGAAAGCAAAATGGGGATCTTTAGAAGC
>JAQUQI010000002.1:159532-249180 GCA_028716165.1 Candidatus Omnitrophota bacterium | reverse complement strand
ACGCAGCGATAGCAGATTACGAGGAGATGATAGACGGATTATCAGAACAGTTTACGGCTTTAGGCGCTGTGAAGAATAATAAAGGCAACTATGAGGCGGCAGATATTGCCAGAGCTCAGCTTCTGAAAGCAAAATGGGGAGATTTGGCAGCGATAAAAGCCCTTACAGATCCTCAGGGTACATTAGACGCAGCGATAGCAGATTACGAGGAGATGATAGACGGATTATCAGAACAGTTTACGGCTTTAGGCGCTGTGAAGAATAATAAAGGCAACTATGAGGCGGCAGATATTGCCAGAGCTCAGCTTCTGAATGGAGGTTGGGGAGATATAAATGCGGTCAAGGAACTTCTAAACCCTGTTGCTACTTTAAACAAGGAAATAGAAAAATACGATGCGATGATGCGCGAGCTCAAACCGACTCTTGACAGACTTAGGTTACGGGCAGGCTACGCAAGAGACATAAGCGCTTACACAGATAGAGAAATTGCCATAGCCCAGCTTGTGGTATACCACAAATGGGATATCGATAAAGCCGAACTGCTCTTTGATCCGTTATCAAAACTCCAAGAAGAAATTGCAAAACAGAAGCAGAACCAAGAGATATTCATGAATACTATTAAGAATGAACTTGAGCTGATTGGGGCAAAGCTTGATGAGGATACTCGCAATTATAAAGAGAATGATATCGCCTGCGCGGCTCTGATGCATTTTTTTGGCTATACTGAAACCCAAGCTAAAGCGCTCCCAGATCAAATGGCTAAATATAACGAACTGGTTGATAAAGAAGCAAAACAGCTTGAAGAAGCGCTAGAGAAAATGGGTAAGGTAAAAGGCGGAAACGGAGAATACGATTCCTCTGATATCGTGCGCGCGCGATTCGTTATGGAAGGCTTAATGGACCCAGACGAGGCAAGCGCTTTAGATATAGATAAAATAAACTATGCTATGATAAAGGATAAGGCTGTAGAAAAAAATAAAGATGTGACAAAAGTATTAAAAACCTTCGGCCTATCATATGATGAAACAAAAAAGGTTTATTATATAGAAGAAACCACGGTAAACGGTAGTATCTCTACGGTCGCGGTTACTACTTATAAGCCTGAAACGCTGGATCGGATTGAAAAAAGTTATCATACGACAATTGACACGACGGACACCCTGGGTAATCCTATAACGGTTACAATAGACAAAAGCGGCAATGTTACTTCAATCGGCGACAAAAAACCTTCGGAGAGTGAAGAAACCGTAATAGGCAATGTGAAATTAGGTGACCAGGCAAGCCCCTTGACGCTTTACAAAAACGAAAATGGCGAATATCGCCTTAAAGTGGACACGATTTCCGGCCAAGATACGATAAGCGCCGCATTAACAGGAGACGGCTCTTTTCAATTGTTAGCCAATACTAAAGAATTTGAAATAGACGGCAAAAAAGGAGAGCTTGTCGGCGGTATCAAATTCACTGTTTTAAATAATGGAGACATACAGCTCCAGTCAGGCTTTATCCGCGTAGATAACACTATAAAGCTTATTTTAAATGGTAAGATTGAGGAAAAGAGGAACATTGCGGATGGTGAACAGCCTACTGTAGCGGAAGCCACCATAAATGCGTTTTATAATATAATTGAAACTATTCAAGACGACGTAATCAAGTCATTAAACTCTGACATCCGAGAAGGCGATATTTTCTCAAAAATATTCATTACTTATGACAGCGATAAGGGTGAGTATAAAGTACAAACTGATTGGGATACTCTCGGGTTGTTTGTATCGCAGGATATTGCGTCATTGACGGACCTGATTACAGAGCATATTATGCCTCAGGAAGAACTTGCGGACTTAACCGTCCAATGCATCCAACCGGCGAAGACTATAACCGATGCGAAAAAGGCGTATGAAGAAAAGAAGAGAAGCCTTTACGAGGAATGGCAGGAGACTTTAACACTGCACAATAATGTTGAAACCGCGTTAACTGACTTATCCGGTCAGGGCATAGACAGCTATGGCGCTCCTTATAAGGTACCAAAATTTATAGATGTCAAATCTTTTGTTGATAAAAACGTGTATGATAATTATAAAACAAACTATGATAATTTGAATATAGAAATAGGAGAGTACACGGTATTGTACGAACGGCTTTATTATTCTCAAATAACGAATAGTTCTGGTGTATTTCTAGAAGACGCATGGGATAGCCTAAAAGGCGCCAGTTCTACGGCGCAGAAAGACTTAGATGAGGCTATTGATAGTAAAATCTCATCAATAAGAACATCAAACTTAAATAATGTAGAAGAGGCTCAGACGATAATAGATGGATATTTGTCTACTAAGCAACACTCGACAGATGAAACTCAAATTTCTAATGCTTATACGAGTTATCTAAAAGGGATCGGGAGCGGCGTGGAAAATCTTAAGAGAGCACTTTCTAGAGCTGGCATTAGTGTTCCAGAATACACTTCCGGCGGTGTAACGGTGGGAATAGATGAGTCCATAGATTTGACAATTATCAATGGTTGGATTAATAATCTAATAACCGCGCGTGGAAATCTTACGGATGCCGAAACTGCGGCTGTAAAAGGTGCTGGTGGTGAAAAAACAAGATTAGAAGCAGAGCTTAGCAAGCTCACTGGGGCATTGGATACTTATTATTATAATGTAGACATAAATACTCCTGATAATTGGGTACTTCAATCTAAATATAATGGGTTAGAAGCAGAGATAGAATTAGAAAAGCAAAATTTACCGACAACAGAAATAACAAAAACAAGAATCAATTATTCATCATACAAAAGCAGTTTAGAATCTTCTCTCGGTATAGAAGGTTTGAAAACAGCGTGGGATGCCGCTGTTGTTGCTGAAGCTATAGCGTTAACGGCTCTAAACACTGCTAATGATAAAGTGAAAACACTTGAATATGAAAAAGGATCCCTTGAAACTCAGGTTACTAATGCAAAGACAACAGTTAGGAGTAGTGCTTTTGCAACGCATTTGCAAGATATTCTAACACCATTGTATACTGAAAGAAGGGGCCTTCAAGCAGAACTACAAAAGCTAAGAACTGATAAGGTAAGCCTCTTGAGCGATATAAATAGCATGTCTGGGATAGCCGGAAAGAATATGGAGAGTTTAGAAAGTGAATTAAAAACTAAAAAGGACAAAAGAGATGAGTATAATAAACTTAGCAATGCATATTTCGCAGCAGGGACAAATGACAGCAAAAAAGCTTATGAATTAACTTATGTATTTCCTAAAGAGGCGGATTTTGCCAAAATCAAAACACGAATTACAATGAATGAAGGATATCGGGACGATCCAAAAAATAAAGCCATAAAGGATACATTCCAAAATAATATAACTACAGCCCAGCAAGACTTAGTTAACCTGACGCATGAAAAAAACAGATTGCAGACACAATATGGCATTGATCAAGCAAAAATCAAGCAGTCCAACATTAAAAGTGCAATGGAAAAAATTCTTCCGAATCAAGCAGCATATACTGCTTTGGTATCAGATATAGCTGATTTGGAAACCAAGATATCGAGTCTTAATGCTCTTTCATTAAAGGAAAAAGAATTACAACGTGTAGAAGAACAGATTGGCATAAAAGACGAACGGGTAAAACAGATTGATAAGGATGTTAAATACTATGAATCTGAGTCGTATCGAAATGAATATTATGGCTCTTATTCGTACAGCGGTAATGAAAAGATCGCCGGCTTAGAAAATGATCTAAGAATAAAAACCGGTAATCTGTTAACGGCAGAAGGTGAGGCTAGTACAGCCAATAGTTCATGGGAAAATGCTAAAGCAGCTACTGGTACAGCGAAGGCTGCGTACGACACTGCCGTAGGAAAGATTTTAAGCGAAGCAGCATATAATGCCAACCCCCAATATAAAACAATTACAACCCAAAAGAATAAAATGACTGAGACAGATGAAGGGAAGCTAAAGGGCTATATTAGCCAACTTGAAACTTGGAAAAATATGACCTTTGAAGACTTTAAAGCTGATTATCTGAAACAAGACGTGAGTCTTAATGGATTAAAAACTGATTTCATAAGGGATAATGGAATGGACCCTGATGCGGCGAAGCAAAGGATTTTTGAGATTACTGGGCACAATTATGGCTCTTCATTAGGCCCTGATGAGCAATATGCGTCGGGAAGCGAATTGGGAAGCTTGTATGCTACAATTATTCTAAATGACGCGACGTGCAAAGACATCAGAAAAAATATTGAAACTTTGACTACGAATATTACTAATGCGTCCCAAGTTATTTTTGCCAAGGCTGATGCAATACGCGTGAAATACGACAATCCCTTAACCGGTTATACTACATTCAAAAAAGAGTATGGCGATCCGCTCGGGTCAGGCGTAATGAGCTCGTTCTTGGAAGAAAATAATTTTACTTCATTAGAACAAGCAAACACTCGCTTGGTTGATTTAATTGGTTACACATTAGACGAAGTTTGTAGTCCACAAGAAAAATATATTACAGCTACAAAGGAAAGCAAAATTGGCAAAGTTGAGGCCCAAATAGAAGTTTATAATGCCTTAAAAGATGTTACGAAGATGCCAAATAATATTGGCATAATTGGCGACATTCCACAAAACATTGCTACCTTACGCCAGAATGTTGTAAAAGCCAAAGAAGCGTTTGCTCCATTTGATTGCGAAGAAGGCTTTAAGTTATTCGCGAAAGATTTTATTAATAAAGATACACGTATTAAAGACAAAGTTAGTACTATAAAAGAGTGTATTTACAATTATAGTATAGCCCACGACAACGTAACGAATGCCTTAACAGCTTACAGCAATTCTTTCACAGCAGAAGAAACCGGCAAGATTGTCGTGGCTAAAAAAGCGCATGACGATTTGACTCTTGACAATTATGAGCCTATTTATTATAGAGAGCACGGTATAGAACGCTTCAGGATTGTGCCCGCTTCAATTGCCGGAGGTAAAGCAGGTATGTACCCAATGGCCCTTGGAGTATTGTTGACAAATCTAGCATTAAATGATGGAGGCGAAAATGTAATTACAGGTTTATACGAGATTGCGATTAATCAGGGCTGGATTAAGCAAGGCGGGCATTTGATAGATATGGATTCTGACATTGTCCAAGGCATACTTAATGGCACATACGATGTGCCGGGGTTAAGCGAAGAAGGTATGGGCGTGATTGGAAAAGTGACTGAAGCGTATAGAGTAAGTAATCAAAAACAAATAGACGATTTGACTCGTGAGATTACACGAGACACAAATGAGCTTCAAGCTTTGATGCAAGAAGAACAATTAAATACCTCACATGATATCTCCTCCAATCCATATGCTGTGGCCGAAATCCAAGCAATAGGGGCGGGGATTCCAAAAAAGACAAACGAGCTGGACCAGATGATATTTAACCTGAATAATAGGCAATTTGGATTTGCATCAGATAAGAGCCTTAACTATGGATTAAGATATGAATACGTCAGGCCTAATGGAGCAAATGCCACCCAGTTGTTTGATGATGTTTCGTGGAGTTTTACTCTTGCAGGATCTCTCACTTCTGCTGACGCCGAAATTTTCTCCAGCTTGCTTGGATATGGACTGCCGTCGGCCGGCACACTTTACGATGGCATGCCAATCGTTCTTACTATGGGCGTTAACCATTCCTTTATAAACGCTGATAAAGTAGTGCCATACAGTTCTTTAACCAGTGAGCACAAGGCGAGAGTTGATACCTCTATACAGGACATAACTCATCAAACAGGGTTACATCCAGATAATGTCAATTGGACATGGTATTCCAATTTAGGCCAAAACGACAACCTTAGTTTTACTGCCAGTTCAAAAACAACATCTGTCACCGCCAGTGTAGGCTATAACGGAATTAATAGCTATACACATATTAAAAATGGCGCATTAGAAGGCTTTATGGCTAGCGGTTCAGATGGCTGGGGCAAGCCTATAAAATTTGAATACACTTGGAAAAATGGGCATTATGTATCTTCTCTGGAATCAACTCCAAGAGGAAGTAATAGTGTCTTCGGGCCTGAGGATTACGATACCTTTTATTTTGATAATTCGCTTATAGGGTATGCCCAAAATAAAGTTAATTACTGGTATGGCAGTGAAATGATAACACAGACAGGTTATTTTAATCCTTCAAAGCTAAGCTATAATGCAGTTGATACTTTTAGCCCTACCGCTTTGTGGGTAAACAGAATCGGGAATTCTGTAAGATGGGTTGTGGACTCGTTGATCGTGACATTCGGCAATATTTTTACTTTAGGTTCGTGGGCAAAGTCAAGCGAATTAGGAAACTATGCGAGTATTGACACGCTCTATAGAAAAAACCAGGGCTGGGGGGGCTGGTATGGTAATGTTCTGGATATAGGCGAAATAGTGGTTGATATATTAACATGGGGATACCTCGGTAGTTTAGGTGCCGCCAAGCTCGCATTCATTAGCGCTAATGTATCCAGCGTTGTTTCGACTGCCGGCCGGTTTATAAAACCCTTAGTTACCTATTTAGGCACGATTCCTGCAGCAGCATATAATATGACTGTAGGCTTAGGTTTCATGACACATACTATGTCAAAAGCTATTAGCTTGGGCCTAAATCTTGCCGGTCTTGATCAGGATAGCGTAAGCAGAATGGGTCCGGGCTTTTTGAAGGATATACTTAATACGACGCATTATATGGGCAGTGGTTCGCCATATAGCAGTATACTAAATCATGTTGGCACGCCTGAAGGCCTGGCATTTATCGGCTTTTTCTCTCTTTTAGGCCCTGTCATGAATATGGGGGGCGCATGGATGCAAAGCAAAATTATAACCCCGCTCAAGAGTTCATTTAATACTTGGACAGGCAAGGCTGTTCAGTTTGTGAAATCGCATGCGCAATCGCTTACTTCAATTACCGCGATTAATGCTCTAATGGGGAGTGCAACTAATCCATTCCTTACACTTTTTTCCTTCGGTATTAAAAGCGCGGGATCATTCTTTTTAAAATATTCGTATGAGGGCATGAAATTTATAGGCAAGAACATTTTAAAATTCGGTAGTTTTGTCACAGGCAGCGCGGCCGATTCCTTTAAGAGTAAATTCTTCGCTTTTATCAGCAGAGGCCTTGGCGGGGTGTGTGAAGAGGCATTGGTTGAGCCTCTTTTGCAAACGATGTTTCTTTCAGGCTTGCCTGACAATACGCAGGAGTTTGTCGTTGAATTTTTAAGCATGGACGGCAACACGTCATACAATATGAATCCAAGCGCTTATATAAACGCTTTAAGCGGGGTTGACCAAGTATTGGGCGTGATCACCCAGTTTGCGGGTATCTCTGGCGCTGATAGAAATAGTATTATGAAGGCTCTTGGCAAGGAATTCGGCAAAATGAAATTAGGCCAAAATTTGACACGCGTTTTACATGCAACCGGCGTTTTATTGGATAACTATAAAGAAGTATTCGGCAATGCGACAGACGCACAAAGGATTCAGCTTGCGGGCTTGCTAGCGCAGACAAATTATTTCTTGAACAATTTACAACGAATAGACTCCCAGTCCGAGGCATTTAAATTAAACTTTTCTGAAATTTATGGAAACAACAGTTTCATGCAATATGCCGCTGATATGTATACGATAAACACGCAGGCAAAGATGAGTATGAAGCTGCTTAATTCACGCAGCTTGTTTAGCACTGCCCAGACCGTAAATCACGGCCATCTTCTAAACTTAAATGCGATTGGAGTATCAGCCGACGGTTTAAACGGTGTTATAAATAATCCGGTATTTAAAAATGAAGGTTTAAAAACCGTCTTCAACAATATAATACCCGATTTGGGCACTTTCCAAAAAGAGATTCAGCTCACGGGCAATGCTATTAACCTGACTGCAGAAAATATTAATACCGCTTTAAATTATTTCAGAGGGCATAGCGTTACGGCTAATACGTCTGAATACAATCAGTCTATGATGACACTTGTTCGCGCCCTCAATGTACCAAAATCAATGAATGAGCAGACTCAAACTGACGCGCGCAGTCTGTTAAAGGTAGAATTTAGTAAATTGGCAAATGATGGGCAGTTTTTGCCGTCTTTGACAAACCTATTTTTGATGGATGAAGTTTATAAAGTCCTTAGCGATAATTCTTTGGATAGCGAATTCCATCAATATTTGAAGCAGATAGCCATAAACGCTATGACGACCCCTGACATCAGCAATGGGTATAATCTTGATATTATCGCGCGCGTATTAATTGAATCAGACAATTTCTTTGATGCCAAATTTAGGAGCAATTTGGTTAATTATATAGATAAAACCATAAACAAAATTGATATTGGCCAACTGGGCGATGCTGGTTCCGTAAGCGTACTTAACGGCTTGCAGTATGTAATAAACACGGTTGATGACAATGCGATTCTTAAACATGCCGTTAGCAAGGTGACGGGCATTGCTCAAGCAGTAATTAGTAATGTTCAAATCACAGATTCGGAGAAGATCACCGCTTTAAGCCAGACATTAAGCGTATTACATGATGTTGAAATAAGCAAGATCGGCCTGGATAATAAGCAAATAGGCTTTATAACCCAGGTAAAAGTTAACGCGGCGGAGAAAATCTACAATATTATAACAAACATTTCCGCGGATAATCTTAGTGAAACCGATGTCACAGCCGTGATAAGCGGCCTTTATAGCATAAAAGATATGATGCCCCTTAAGAGTCAATATACTGATTTCAATGAAATGATCTTTGAAAAAACCTTGTCTTTATACAAACGATTAAACGAGTTTGTTTATGATCCTGCCAATAATAACCCGGATACGTTCGATACACTGATGGACGCGACAATGCGCGCCTCAAGCCTGTTAAGCTCTGCCATGCTTGGATTGAGCTTAAATCCAAACTATAATAAAAAAACGATTGACGATTCAAAAATCTTGATCCGCGACACCTATGCCAAATGGGCGGAGATTATTACTGAATCCAATCTCCTCGTCCGGGTTAAACAGGCCGCGCTTACGAATATGCTTGAGTCCGCGACCCAAATATCATGGAATATGGGCCAGGAGGGATGGCTGGAGTTTGTGCCTTCTGTTATGAGCGCGTTTGCCCAAAGTTTTGGCGCAGTATTTGATTCTTCTTCTATAGACAATACCGTTAGCGGTTTTGTGTCATTGTTTAATAATGCAGACTTTACCGTTGATTACAAGGCGGTGTTCGCGGCAGTGAACCTTATAAACAGGATGATTGATTTTAAGGTTTCCGACTCTATAGATAGCATAAAAAATGCTATGCCGAACATAGCAAAGGCTGTAAAGAGCCTATACAATTCAGAGTATAAAGGTAAATTAGATCCGATTGGCGCATCAGAAAGGATCCTGTTTAAAGATATAATTTTGAATCTTGAGGCAATAGTTGCCGTCTCCGGCCAGTCAGGCAAGTTAGAAAATCTCGGGCTGGATACAGTGAAGGCGGAACTTGCTTTAAGCATAATCAACGATATACGCTTGTCAACGAGGGCAGACCAGGCGCTTGCCGATAATATAGTAGCTGTCGTTAAACTGGTGCCGGCGCTTTCAGAAAAGGTCTTGTCGGCATTTCTCAATAACGGCGTAGCTGTGCCTAATGTTTCCAAGTTGGCATGGCTTGCGGGCCACTTAAGCTTGTCGGATATGCAGGTATGGCGGGCCATCGCGGGCACGATCAAGGCCGCGTCAAAAACAAACACGCCGTTTAGTATGCTTAAGACGGCCGTGGATGGAGATTACGAAAAGCTTCAGGAAATGAAGGATAATTTGCAAATGTACGCTCAACTTGGAGCGGACAAAAAGAGCGCGGTGGCCAGGTTCTTAAAGGCGTCTCCTTTCAGCATAACATCCAAAGATGAAGAAGAGATAAAAGCAAAAAGGGATTTATTGGTTAAATGGTTGGAAGATAATTATAAGGAAATTCGCGATATTTCAAAGAAAATAGACGCGTTAGTAAAAGATGGTATTATTAAAGATGGTATTATTGATGATAATATTATAAAAGATATTGAGCGTAAAATTAATAACTTTAAAAAAATCCATGGTTTTGCGGCAGAGGCAGATAGGATGAGCAAGGGATTTGAAGTGTTAAAAAAATGTTTAGAAGACAACAAGGGTCATGGCATTGATTATCTTAACAGAGTGTTAAAAGCATCGGAGGATGGCGTTAACAAAATAGACGAGCTCTTGAAAAATACTGCAGACCCCGCCGAGCAGGCTAAATTGAGCAATGGCCGCCTTGAATTAATCAATAAAATCGGTGTTTACCAGGAAAATAAAGATAAGCTGGAGGGATTACAGTTAGCCTTAAAGCCTACGGTGGCTTCAATAGCCAAGAGTGGTCTTATACGTCTTGACAGTATGGGCAGGGCAATTGATTCCAAGGATGCTTTGGCATTGTCTTTGGCTGTTTCTCAATTTCTTGCTATTGAAGATCCCGCTAAAAAATGGCCGGCCCAGCAAGAATTTATATTCGGCCTCTGGGAAGGCAAATTCTCCAGTCTTGGCATGAGCGGCGGCAAGACCCTTGCCTTTGCTGTTGAGATGGCGGCCAAGAGCCTGGTATTAGGCAATGATTTTCGCGCCATGTTTATACTTGAAAGCGAAGAGGCCATTAAAAAATATCTTAGCAAGTCGGCGCAAGGCCTTAATGAAAGCCCCCTTGGCGTTTTAAATGCCTTTGGTTTAAAACTTAAAAGCGGCGATGAATATATGGAGAAAATGAAATCGCTTGATGTTGGCACTCATGATGACGCGCTGAATAAGTTTATATCGGATTTAAAAGATCCTCACGTCATAATTGCTATGAGCAGGACTGCAAGGGGCCATTTGCAGACCATGCTATCATCCATGGGCTATGAGGGCCTAAGAAGTGCTGTAGAAGCCACAAACCTTTTAAGGATAGATGAGTTTGACAGTGTGATAAAGATAAGAGAGACATACAATGTGTCTGAACAAAGCGACGATAAGGTCTCAGAAGAACGCGTGAACAAGATAAAAGCTCTTTTAAATATTATCACTACGGCTCTGTCAAAAGCAGGCTATACTACCAAGGATGGTAAAGAGATAAAGATAGCAGAATTGACTAAATTGGACGATTTTCGAAAGCATAATGGTGATCACGATATGTACATGTATTATAACAAGGATACAGGCAAGATATTCTTAAATATAGCCGCATTGGCCGCGCTCACTGAACTGGGCTATAAGGAATCGGAGATACAGTCTGTCATACTTGCCATAAAACATGTCAAGGACGAAAATTACTTTATTGACGCCAAAAACCAGAAGATAGGCCCTGTTTCAACAGGCACGGCAAGTCCGGGAAGCGTATTTCAGGATATTAATTATGTAATAGCGCTTGCCTGGAAAGAAGGAGAAGGCAAGCTGGTAGATCCTAAAGGTCTTACCGTCAGCCGTACCAGTATGCAGTCAACACTTCGCGAGATATTCAGGATGCACCGTGATGCCGATATGGCCGGCGGTTCCGGAACCTATACTGAAATAGTGGCCATACTTGGCCCTTTGACAGGCCTTGAATTTGATTATGAGCGTATGGATAACCCTAAGTTTGAAAAGTTAGGATTCCAATTTGTAAAAGAATTATCCGAAGTGAAGGACATGATTAGTAATGCTATTATGGATTTTGATGCAAAGGAAATAGTAGGTATGCCTAAGGTCCTGCATCTTCTTTCGCTTTATCAAACTGACAAAGAGTTGTTTGAATATATGTCCGCGGGCATATTGGAATCGCTTGTATCCCGCGGCGCCGTCCTGAATTATGCTCCTCAGGCGCAAATGGAGGGCCTGATAAAAACAGTCAAGGAAAAGCTGATTAATCGCCTGAAAGATCACAAGGATGATTATGCGAAGAAGCTAAAAGTTAAATTTACACAACTTCAAGAAGCGGCGATAAAGAATCATGAGTCAAAAGAATTGATAAAATTGCTGGAAGATTGCATCACATGGTTTGACGATATTGATAAGAATGCTGATAAAATCGCGGAATATATAATGGGCTCTGAATATAGTATTCTCGCAATGACTGAAAACACTAATGAGATCGCCGATAAAGCTCACCTGGGCCATATAGTATTTACCAACCAGGCGGGCATAGTCGGATTGAATTATGTCAAAGACATTGATATTCACATAGTAGCTGATTATCTCGGAGAAGACCTGCTTAAGCAGGCTCTGCACAGGGTTTTTCGCAATCCGTTCACAGACCAGGCGGTAAGGGTCGTATATATGAATGAAGGTATAGTTAAAGAACGCCTTGCATACGCGGCTAAACATATTGATATAATAAGCAATATATTAGGCTGTGATAAATACGATACGCAGGCGCAAATACTATTGGAAGTTTTCAAAGCAGGGAAATTTGATAATTTTGACAAACTTAAGGGAGAGGCAATGCTTGAAGCCGCTCAATTCGCTTTCAAGGTCAAGAGCGCTATGGAGGTTTCCGCGACCAATTACTTTATCATAGCTGATATAGCCCAGGGTTATTTAAAAGAGGGCCTGAAAGATTTATTGCTTACATACAAACCAGGCACAAAAGAAGGAGATATTATAGATAAAGAGTTCCGCAAGCTTTTGGAGATAGACCCTGCTGACGCGTTGGTCAACTTGAGATACAGTCCTGAAGCTGATGCCGGCGAAATCCTGAAAAATATATTTACCAAAAATTCCGAGATTGCCAGGCAGGTGCTTCAGAACATAATACAAGAATTAGAGAAAGTAAAAACTGATACGGCACAGAACGCGATTAATGATTTGAAGGTAAAACTTGACGAATACAATCAGGATATTTATACTTCCGAGCAGGGGCCTATGTCATTAATTGACGCTCAAAGCTGGAAGGACATCTATCTTACAAGCAGGAGGCTTGTGGATTATATGCTCGCCGATACTGCCGGTGCTGTATATTCCAAAATCCTGATAGAAGCTGGCAAGATCAATCAGCATGGCCAGGATGCTTTGGCCAAAATACCCAATGCCCCGCAGACGGATGACTTGCAAAGCGGCACTCTAACAGTTGACGCGGCCAAGACATTGCTGTCATCCGAAGGAGAAAACGATGAACCCGGAATGCCTCAATCCGAAGTAGACGAATTTATAAAGTTTTTAACCGCTAATAACATGATCTCAAATGATAGGCTTACCCCAAGCGGTATGATATTATTTAATATAGCAAATACCATAAAGAACCGTTTCTTTGGTTTAAAGCCCGAGGATCCTGACAGGCAGGCATTGGCCGGGCTTTTGCTTGATGACAGTAAGAAACAAGGCGCCGGCATACTTGATATTGTGCTGGCTATTGCCAACCGCGCTGGTATGATATCCAGGCTTACGGGTTTTGACCTTGAAAACCTTATATTAATAGCCCGCGAGGTTTCCGCCATTCAGAGCGTGTTTACGGATTTCAAACTTGAGATTAGCGACCTTGCTGTCATAGTAACATGTACTCACGGCGCGAGCGCTCTATTAATAAGCTCGGATGACCCCGAATACAGGCTTAACCATGCCAGGGATGCCATAAAGAACAGGCTTATTGAGCTTAACCAAAAGGGCATAATAAAGCACGACTTCTTTAATAATATCACGGCCGGCAGAGATAAACTCTTATCTGCGATAGATAGCTTAAACTTTAGTGATGAAGTAAAAATAGCCCTTGAATGCGTGTTTTTACCTGATATCGGCAAAGCAATGGATGAAATTCGTTCCCAGGCAGTAGCTGGTTATAAGCCGGGCATTAAAGACCTTGAAAAAGCGGCCAGGCTGATGGTAGACTTTTATTCTCAAAAAGATAATATCAATGATGCAGGCGCCTATGATAGTATGGGAATGGCTGACAAGGCGGAGGAATATATCAAAGCGTGGGCAAAGGCTGTGGGCAAGATCACGTTAACACCTACCGAAATAGAAGTGCTTGTAGCCATAGTCAAGAAACTTTTCCTTGCTGAAACAGGCGCCGCGCCTTTATCATATACTGATGTGCATGAGCTGGCTGAAGATGTATATTCTAAAGAAGGTCCGGCATTATCTACTAGACCTATCCCGATACCCAACAGCGAACTTGACCTTTACAGCGATTTTACAAAATCAGCCGGTAATGGCATCAAGCTCACTATTGACGAAAACGATAAGTTTGTTGTAGTCAAGGATGGAAGTGAAAAAGACGTGGAGCTGATAGAGCTTATAATGGCAGGCACAGAGGATGCCGTTAATATATTAAAGGAGCTTATAAAAGATAATCCTGACTTGCAGAAACTCTTTGATGCTATTATGCACGCGGCCAAATACGGCTCCGGCTATAGAGATGACAACAACCAGGGAGGAATTGTTATAAGGAGGGTCAATCGCAATGATATCGGCAGTATTGCCGACAAGGATGTAAACCTTAGGGTAACCTTTGAGGAAGAAGGCAATAGCCTAGCTACAATAGAGCTTTCAGATCAATGGGTCAGGACCATGTCAGGTATGATGTCACTTGATACATCAAAAGGCAAGAGAGCGGCATCATATCTTATATTTGAAACACTCATCCATGAGCTTTCGCATACGGACGATATATCCAAACCCTTCCAGCAGATTGCCGAGGAATTGCGCAATTATACTGCCATTGACTATAATCTTGAAAAGATATTATACAGTTTAGAGGAAAAAGAGATAGCTGATCTCAAGCAGGAAGTAAGCGGCCTTATAAGGAACGCGAGCCTGATGACAGGCAAGACTGGCCTGGCAGGCCATATCAGGGATTTCACGGATAAAGACGACGCAACCGGCAAGAGATCATTGATAACTGACTGGAAGCGGGTAGTTGAAAAGATTACAAATAGCATGGCTCAAAGAAGCAGTAACAATAACACAAGACCGCTTCCTTATGATATTGAAATTATAGAAGGTAATGAGTCTCTGCGCGCTGACATTGCTGATGCTATAGCAAAAGAGATGGCGGAAGAAACCCCGGACTTTGTAGGGCTCAAAGATAAAATATATAATCTTATAGCCAAATTCGCGTTAGAGAGCCGCGCGGCGGAACTTAATAATAATAAGAATATACTCCAAGCGATGAATATTAATATTGACGGTCTTATTGCAAAAACAAAAGGGAATTTGACGCCTGATGAAGTAGCGCAACTGGCAAATGAGATAGCGGGTATTGAGAAAATGCTTGATTCTGAACTATTAGCTTCGCTAACCAATAAAGCAGCGTCAGCCGCAATCCCGACAGCTAAGCAGGCGTCGGCAGGCATAGTAAGCGCGCAGGACGCCTTGGCAGGCTTTGACCCGCTTATTGCTTCACGGATAGCCGGCATTATAAAAGATAATAATGTTGACCTTGTTCTCTCGTCTAATAAGCCTCATGATGGTTTTGCCGGATTAGGCATAACCGAATTGGGCGAGAGGATTCAGATGCCTGTATTGCTTATTGAGGCATTAGGCCTGTTCGGCAGTAATGGCGCCGCAATACTATCTTCAATACTGGCTGGTATAGCCGCGGCAAGAGCGGGCAGTGATCCTTTTGGCGCGCAGGCTGATTATCTTGGCGTTACAATAAAGCAGGTCAAAAAGCTTTATGAAGATCTCGGCATAATAATGGGTAACCTTGATCTGGTAAAACAGCGGATAATAGATCCCAGCGAGAGACAGGAACTTGTTGCGGCACTGTCAAAAACCATTGATATCAATAAGCGAAAGGGCGAAACCATAGAGGCTCTGGAGAGGGATTTAAGCGATATAGAAGGCCTTCCCCAAGGCATTAGGAATGGATTTGTCAATCCTATATTTGACATAATGGTAATCAAGCCCAGGATGAGCCAGTTTGAAGTCAAGGGCGAATTGACGCAGGATATGGTGCTTGCCATATCAAAGCTGGTTATTGCCGCTATTGAAAAGCCTCAATATATGAACATAGCAACAGGCAATGCCTATGTGTTTGAAGCTAATACCGTAACCGAATCATTGGCAATAACATTAGGCGCTATCGTAAATAATCTGCCGCAGGAAGAACAGGATATGCTCAATATAAGTGTTTATGGCAATAACAGCCATGATGCCATAAAGCTATTAGGCGCCTACGGCGTAAAAGCCAAGGGCGTGGCCGGGCTTGAACCGGTAAATGCCGCTACAATTGTCTATTCGGATGCCGGTGAAATGGTGGATATTCGCGCGGAACATATAAGATATGTTGAGGTTGAGAAGGGCTTTGAGACGGCGGACAATATGGTTACGGCGGTCCAGGTTATCTTTGCTGTATTCCAGATGCCGTTTAGGCAGTTTGCCGAGAATTTGAGAAATGCGGGTATTGATATTGGTATTTCTGATGAGGAGATGCGTTATATGTTTGCCAATGCCGATTCTCTTGAAGGCGTGGTAAAGATAAAGCCTGTTGACAGAGAGACGATTGAGCGCATAGGCAATATGATAAAACAGGCAGTATAAAAAAGGAGAAAAATACGGTTATTGGGTCGGCCGGAGCGGCAGTATTAGATTCCTCGTCGCGCCTTCGGCGCTCCTCTGAATGACAAAGTGACCCGCCTGTCATCCAGAGCGGCGGAAGGCGAGGCAAGCGTCATACGCCTGTCATCCAGAGCGGCGGAAGGCGAGGTACGAGTCGTTAGCGAAGGATCTGGGAGTGACCCGTGCGTCATCCAGAGCGACAGAAGGCAAAGCACGCCTCGGTCGCGAAGGATCTGGGAGTGACCCGTGCGTCATCCAGAGCGGCGGAAGGCGAGGCAAGCGTCATACGCCTGTCATCCAGAGCGGCGGAAGGCGAGGCACGAGTCGTTAGCGAAGGATCTGGGAGTGAAGTCAGTATTAGATTCCTCGCTTCGCTCGGAATGACAGCGAAAATACTCGCAATGACAAGTAAAACAGTATAGAGTATTCACTTGAAATCTGATACAGGAAGGAGGTGAACTATGATAGACAAGCGTAAGTATCCAAGGATTGTCAGGGCGTTCATGTCATGGTTTAAGTTCATGCACCCTAACACTGTTCCACCGCTTCCAAAAGACTGGGACATTGTTACAGCCAGAGACCTTGGCGCGGGCGGCATGCTCTTTAATTATGACAGGCCTATACCTGTAGGAACCCAGATACAGCTTAAGATAGTATTTCCTTTCACAAAGGAGCCTATCAACTGCATAGGGACGGTAATACGCAATGAAAAGGTTGTCAGCACCAAATACCCGGCGCTTTATCATGTAGCGGCCGAATTCTCAACCATAGGAGAAGATAATAAGGCCGTGATTGACAAAGTAGCCAAAGAGGTGTATTCAGCCAAATGCCATCTCTCGTCAGTATGAAAAGCTGTGTCATGCGCATAAACCGGTATGGGTTTAAGAAACCCCGAAAAGCGTGGAGACGTTTACGCAGATACTGCGTGTTACGCGTCGGTATAATGACGCTTACGCAAGAGACTGCTTTACGTCTCCTGGCGGATTATCGTGATACTATATCTCTCAAGACTACGCGGTAAGTTAAAAATTTGTTTTAAGAAGCCCTAAAAAAAATCCGCAAAAAATCTTAAAAATTCCCGCAAAAAAAATTCTTGACAAAATTTCAGAATTTGCTATAATCCAATTCCTGAACAAAAAATAATCAATGTAATCGGATATGATGATGTGTATATTAAAATTTAGCACTCATCAATTGCGAGTGCTAACAATAGCCAAAAAAGCATAAGGAGGTGCAAAAATGGCAAAGATTCAACCATTAGGCGACAGGGTCCTTGTCCAGCCATTAGAGGCTGAAGAAAAGACAAAGGGTGGTATTATTTTACCTGATACCGCTAAAGAAAAACAGCAGGAAGGCAAAGTGATAGCAGTAGGAAAAGGCAAGACAGAGGATGGAAAACTTATCTCTCTGGAAGTAAAGGTCGGAGACAAGGTGCTTTATGGAAAATACTCTGGCACCGAGATAAAGATTGACGGCGAAGACATGCTTATCGTAAAGGAAGAAGATATTCTTGCTATAGTAAAATAGTGTTTAAAAACACGGCGGACCGGCTTTTTGCAAAAAACGCGGTTTGCGGAAAATTTTAAAGGAGGTTAAAAGAAATGGCAAAACAGATCATATACAGCGATGAGGCAAGGCGCAAATTACAGGCAGGCCTTGACAAGCTTGCCGACGCCGTAAAGGTCACTTTGGGCCCCAAAGGCAGAAACGTTGTCTTAGACAAGAAATTCGGTTCACCGACAATCACAAAAGACGGTGTTACGGTTGCCAAGGAAATAGAGCTTGAGGACCCGTATGAGAATATGGGCGCAGAGCTTGTAAAAGAGGTTGCTTCAAAGACGTCTGATATCGCCGGAGACGGCACTACAACGGCGACGATACTTGCCCAGTCTATTTACAGGGAAGGCTTAAAGAACGTCACGGCAGGCGCTAACCCCATGGCTTTAAAGCGCGGTATTGAAAAAGCGGTTGAAACCGTGGTGGGATTTTTGAATTCAATATCAAAGCCGGTTAAGGGCCATACCGAAATATCCCAGGTTGCCACAATATCGGCAAACGGCGATACAACTGTCGGTAACCTTATAGCTGATGCCATGGAAAAAGTTGGCAAAGACGGCGTTATTACTGTTGAAGAGGCAAAGTCAATGGCGACAACCCTTGATGTCGTGGAAGGTATGCAATTTGACCAGGGTTATCTATCGCCTTATTTTGTGACAGATGCTGAAAAAATGGAGGTCTCGCTGGAAGACCCGTATGTGCTTATACATGAAAAGAAGATATCTGTAATGAAAGATATGCTTCCTCTGCTTGAAAAGATAGCAAGGACCGGCAAACCTCTTCTTATTATAGCCGAAGACGTGGAAGGCGAGGCGCTGGCAACATTAGTTGTTAACAAACTTCGCGGCACTTTCATGTGCGCGGCAGTAAAAGCGCCCGGATACGGCGACAGAAGGAAAGCCATGCTTGAAGATATCGCTATACTTACAAACGGCAAGGCCATAACCGAAGACCTTGGCATCAAGCTTGAGAATATAACACTTGATGACCTCGGCAAGGCGAAGAGGGTGTCTATTGACAAAGAAAATACCACGATTGTTGAAGGCGCCGGAAAACAGGCTGACATCAAGGGAAGGATTAACCAGATAAAGCGCCAGATTGAGGAAACGGATTCCGATTATGACAAGGAAAAGCTCCAGGAGCGCCTTGCCAAAATAGCGGGCGGTGTGGCTGTTATCAATGTAGGCGCCGCGACTGAAACGGAAATGAAAGAAAAGAAAGCGCGCGTTGAGGATGCCTTGCACGCTACAAGGGCCGCCAGTGAAGAGGGTATTGTCGCGGGCGGAGGCGTTGCCTTGCTTCGTGCTATACCAAAGATTGAAGATCTCAAGCTTAAAGGCGATGAGAAGGTGGGCGCTAATATCGTGAAAAGAGCGCTGGAAGAGCCTATCAGAAAGATAGCCGAGAATGCCGGTGCAGAAGGTTCTGTTGTGGTAGAGAAAGTCAAAGGTGAAAAGCAAAATGTCGGATATGATGCTCAAAAAGGCGAGTATGTTGACATGGTAAGCTCGGGTATAATTGATCCTGCCAAGGTTACCAGGACAGCGCTTCAGAACGCGGCCAGCATATCGGCACTGCTTCTTACAACGGAAACCCTTATAACCGATATTCCGGAAAAAGATAAGCCCGCTATGCCGCCTATGCCGGGTGGAGGCATGGGAGGCGGGATGGGGATGATGTAATGTTTTCCAAGTCCCATCATATGCAAGATGGCAAAACAGCGGGGCGGCGTGATACGCGCCCCGCTGTTTTATTAAGGGCTTTTTGCCTGGCCTTTGCTGTTTTTCTTTTGCCCTCTGCCGCCTGTGCGGACATAGCCGATGATTTTGCAAAAAAAGGCCGGGAAAGCATGCGCAATAATGATTTCAGGCAGGCGATAACTTATTTTGAATATGCCCTGCAAAATGAACCGGCAAATGTCACGATTAAAAAAAATTTAAGCAATGCCTATCATAATATGGCCGCGGTATATGCCCGGCAGGGCCGCGACGAAGAGGCTATAGGGAACAGCCTGCGCGCTTTTAAACTAGCCCCTGATGATGAGTATATCAGAAAGCAGTTGTCAGCGCTTTATAATAATTTCGCGCTAAAGCTTGCCAATTCCAACGAATACGAATCAGCTCTTGACAATATCAGGCAGGGGCTAAAATATCTGCCGCTTGATGATGTATTAAAGAAAAACCTTTATGTTATATTGCTGAATTATTCCGGCTATCTTCAAAAAAATAAGCGCTATGACAAGGCCCTGGCCAGGGCGCTTGAGGCTGTTTCGCTTATGCCCAATGACGCCGCGGCTTGTATAGTTGCCGGTAATCTCTATTACAATCAGGACAAATTTGGCGATGCCCTGAAATATCTTAAACGCGCCCATACTCTTGACCCGCAAAACCCCGATATCAAAAAACGCGTGGAGGCGCTGGAAAGAGAGCGGCCGGTTGAGAGCGGATTCGGCACAAAGGCGAAGAGTTATTTCAAGATACGATTTGACAAAGATATCGGAGCTGAATACGCCGGCATTATATTAAATATTTTAAACGAGGCCAGAAAAGCCCTGCGCGATAAATATGGTTTATCCTCCGAAGAGATTATACCCGTGATCATATATGATGACGGCCAGTTTGAGCAGGCCACGGACCAGCCGAGCTGGACGCAGGGCCTTTATGACGGTAAGATACGCCTTAGGTATCAGGACATATCGCGTGATGATAAAAATTTAAAGCGTTTGCTGTTTCATGAATATTCTCATGCCGTCCTGTATCTAAATTTAGGCGCTGATGTACCGGTTTGGCTGAACGAGGGTTTCGCGCAGTTTAATGAGCCTGATTCCGCCATAACTGCCCAGGACAGGGTATTCCTCGCCGGGTATATGAAGGCCAA
Source organism: Candidatus Omnitrophota bacterium (assembly GCA_028716165.1). Classification (NCBI taxonomy): domain Bacteria; kingdom Pseudomonadati; phylum Candidatus Omnitrophota; species Candidatus Omnitrophota bacterium. Next base: position 228,268 of record JAQUQI010000002.1, on the reverse strand, counting down.
CGGCCCCTTCAGCCTTGAGCTCATTGACGGTATGTTCTCATATAAAGATTCGCGCCAGGCCATTACCGCGGCATACCTTCAGTCAAGGATGTTTTTTTCTTACCTTTATGAAAAATACGGCCCGTATAAACTTAAAAGATTTTTTTATGAATTAAAGGTAATAAAGCCCTGGCAGAAGGCGTTTACCAAAGCCTATGCCAACAGCGTTGAAAGAATGGATTCAAACTTCAATAAATATCTCGCCTCTACGCTTAAAAATGAACGGCCGTAGAAAATTTTATGGCTTTAAATATATATTAAAATACGCGCCCAAAAACAAGCTTGACAAATATCATCCGTTTAGATATGATAACAAAACAATCAATAAATCAAGGAGTTTATAATGGGTGAATGGATTGGAAAAGACAGAAAAGCCCGGCGCTGTTATGGATTTGATGAGGTGGCTCTTGTGCCCGGTGATGTGACCGTAAACCCTAATGAAGTTGATACGACATGGATGCTGGGAAGGCTGAAATTCAAGGTGCCTATAATCGCGGCCGCCATGGACGGAGTCGTGGATGTCAACTTTGCAGTTGAATTCGGCAAGCTTGGCGGTTTTGCCGTGTTAAACCTTGAAGGTGTCCAGACCCGCTATGAAGACCCCTGCCAGGTTCTTGACAAGATAGCCAAGGCCAGCCCGCAGAAGGCGACTGAATTGGTTCAGTCATTATACACAAAGCCCATCAAAGAAGAGCTTATTGAAAAGAGGATATGTGAGATTAAGCGCGCCAATGTTCCCGCTGTTGTAAGTTCTATACCCCAGCGCGCCGAAAGATTCGGACAGATTGCCCAGTCAGCCGGGGCAGATATATTTATCGTCCAGTCAACCGTTACAACGGTAAAACACATCACAAAAGAATACAAGGTACTTGACTTCAGGAAATTCTGTTCAAAGCTGAAACTACCTGTTATCGTTGGAAATACCTGTAGTTATAAAACAGCCCTTGAACTGATGGATACGGGAATAGAAGGCCTGCTTGTTGGCATAGGCCCGGGCGCGGCATGCACTACACGAGGCGTGCTGGGTATCGGAGTGCCGCAAGTAACGGCTACGGCCGACTGCGCGGCGGCAAGAGATTGTTATTTTAAGCGCAAAAAAAGATACGTGGCAATCATTACCGATGGCGGCATGTCCAGGGGCGGGGAAATATGCAAGGCATTTGCCTCCGGTGCCGACGCGGTCATGGTCGGCTCTGCTTTTGCCAGGGCAAAAGAAGCGCCGGGCAGAGGTTATCACTGGGGCATGGCAACCCCGCATGCGAATCTTCCGCGCGGAACAAGGATACGGGTCGGAACTACAGGCACATTAAAAGAGATCTTATACGGCCCTGCAAGGCTTGATGACGGTTCACAGAACCTTATGGGCGCTCTTATGACATCTATGGGCAATCTTGGCGCGCGTAATATCAAAGAAATGAATGCTGTTGAGCTTATAATAGCCCCGTCCATACAGACAGAGGGTAAGGTATTTCAGAAAGCCCAGGGTATCGGTATGGGGACGTCAAGTTAATTATCTGGTGTCATTGCGAACGTCACTTCTGTCATTGCGAACGTCACTTCTGTCATTGCGAACACCACTTCTGTCATTCAGAGGAGCGCCGAAGGCGCGACGAAGAATCCAGTACTCATTTCACTCCCAGATCCTTCGCGGCCTACTCTGACCCCGACTCGTGCCGCTCTGGATGACAGGCGCATCACTTTGTCATTCAGAGGAGCGCCGAAGGCGCGACGAAGAATCCAGTACTCATTTCATTCCCAGATCCTTCGCTAACGACTCTTGCCCCAATTATCGCCGCTCTGGATGACGCACGCTTCATTCCCAGATCCTTCGCTAACGACTCTTGCCCCAATTATCGCCGCTCTGGATGACACGCGGAGCGGCCATTATGCTGGTTTAACTTGACAAACAGATTAACATAATATAACATTAAGTATTGTTGCTTTTTAACCGGCATATGAACTGATAAAACCTGACAAAAGTTTCCAATGAAAAATTCTCAATTTGTCCATCTTCACAATCATACGCAATACAGCCTTCTTGACGGCGCCTCATTATTGACCGAACTTATCAAGCTTGTCCAGCTTTATAATATGCCTTCTATCGCCATAACCGACCATGGGAATATGTTCGGCGCCATTGAGTTCTACCTGCTTTGTAAAGAAGCGGGTATCAAGCCCATAATCGGATGCGAGATGTATATGGCGCCTGCCAGCAGATTTGATAAATCCAGCCACGGTATCCATGACGCGGCCTATCACCTTGTATTACTTGCCCGGGATGAAACAGGCTATCATAACCTTATGGAGCTTGTCAGCATAGGATACCTTGAAGGGTTTTATTACAGGCCCCGTATTGATAAAGAAACATTAGCCGCCCATTCCAAAGGCCTTATATGCACAAGCGCCTGCCTTAAAGGTGAAATAGCCCACCTTTTGAATGCGGGCCAGCAGGAGCCTGCCGAGCGTGTTGCCGGAGAATTTAATGAGCTGTTCGGTAAAGGCAATTTTTACCTTGAAATGATGGACCACGGCATACCCGAACAGATAAGGGTGAATGCTCACCTGATCCGGATGTCCAAGGCGCTGGGCATAGGCCTTGTCGCGACGAACGACTGCCACTATCTACAGCGCCAGCATGCCAGAGCCCAGGAAGCTTTACTTGCCATACAGACCCAGACAACCCTTGAAGATCCGGATAGAATGAAGATGCAGACAGATGAATTTTATCTAAAGACTCCGGAGGAAATGAACAGGCTTTTCCGTGATACGCCTGAAGCGATAAGCAATACCCTTGTTATTGCCGAAAAATGCGACCTGAAACTTGACCTCAAAAGCAAACATTTGCCCAAGTTTAGCCCGCCCGACGGAAAAGACGGCAGGGAATATCTTAAAGGGCTTGTTTATGAAGGCATGAAGAAGAAATATGCCGAACACGACAGCCAGGTAGAGTCAAGGATAGAAAACGAACTGAAGGTAATAGCCGACAGCGGCTTTATCAGCTATTTTTTGATTGTCTGGGATTTTATACGTTATGCCAAGGAAAATAATATACCCATAGGCCCGGGCAGGGGAAGCGCGGCGGGCAGTGTCGTAAGCTATTGCCTGGACATAACAGACCTTGACCCGTTAAAATACAATCTGCTTTTTGAGAGGTTTTTAAACCCCGAGCGCATAAGCCTGCCCGATATAGATATTGATTTTTGCTATGAAAGGCGTGACGAGGTAATTCAATATGTCAGGCATAAATACGGAGATGAAAATGTCGCGCAGATAATAACCTTCGGCACTATGATGGCAAAAGGCTCAATCAGAGATGTTGCCAGGGTGCTGGGTTTTACGTATTCCGACGCGGACAGGATAGCCAAGCTTGTCCCTAATGACCTGAATATTACCATAGAGCAGGCATTAAGGCAGGAGCCCGAGCTTATGCAGATGTATAAGAACGATAAGCGGGTGACCGAGCTCATTGATATAGCAAGCACGCTGGAAGGTGTTACGCGCCACGCCTCAACGCATGCCGCCGGAGTTGTCATAAGCGATAAAAAGCTGTCAAGCCATATACCCCTGTTTAAGACAAACGACGACCAGATCTCAACAGGCTATCCTATGGGTTCGCTTGAGAAGATAGGCCTTCTCAAGATGGATTTTCTCGGGCTTAAAACGCTTACGGTAATAGACCAGGCGGTAAAGATAATCAAGCGCACGCAGTCCAAAGACCTTGACATAAAAAATATACCGCTTAATGACAAGCAGACATATAAACTGCTTCAACAGGCTGAATCATCAGGCGTGTTCCAGGTTGAAAGCCGCGGCATGCGGGACATTTTAAGAAAGCTCAAGCCCGCTGTTTTTGAGGACATAATAGCCCTTTTGGCATTATACAGGCCGGGGCCTATAGGAAGCGGCATGGTTGATGATTTTATCAACAGAAAACACGGCCGCCTGCGCGTCAAATACGACCACCCGCTCCTTGAACCGATTTTGAAGGCCACGCACGGTATCATACTGTATCAGGAACAGGTCATGCAGATAGTTAACAGGCTGGCGGGCTTCAGCCTCTCGCAGGCGGACCTTCTAAGGCGGGCCATAAGCAAGAAAGACCCGGAGGTAATACAACAGCAGAGAAAGCATTTTATAGACGGCTGTCAACAGCACAATGTGGACAAGGCAATAGCGGATAAGGTGTTCAGCCTTATAGAATATTTTTCAAACTACGGTTTCAATAAAAGCCATTCGGCGGCATATGCTTTGATCTCATACAGAACGGCCTATCTCAAGGCGCATTATCCGGTTGAATTCATGGCAGCGCTTCTGACAAGCGAGCGCGATAATACCGATAAGGTAGCGCAGTATATAGAGGAATGCCAGCGCATGAATATCGGTGTTTTGCCGCCCGATGTAAATGAGAGCTTCGCGCATTTTACGGTTGTCAATAAGAGCATACGTTTTGGCCTGGGGGCGGTAAAGAATGTCGGTGAAGGCGCCATTGATTCCATAGTTTCAGCAAGGAAGAATAAAGGAAGTTTCCAAAATCTTTATGATTTTACCGAACACGTTGACCTAAGGCTTGTAAACAGGAAAGTGATAGAAAGCCTGATAAAGTGCGGCGCTATGGACAGCTTCAAACTTCACCGTTCGCAGATGACGGCCATGCTTGACCATGCCCTTGAGGTTGCCGGCGTCCTGCAAAAAGACCGCTTAAGCGGCCAATTTTCTTTATTTGACGGAATGGAACCCGATGATAAATATAAATCGCATTTCCAGCAGGCCCCCGACGTAAAGGAATGGCCTGAGTCACAGCTTCTTGCCTTTGAAAAGGGATTGCTGGGATTTTATATCTCAAGCCATCCGCTTGCCACATATGAAAAGAGCCTCAAGCTTTACGCCTCATCAACAACCCAGACACTCGGCCATTTACACGACGGCGATGAGGCATCTATCGGCGGTATTATAACAAAGGCAAAATACACGTTTACGAAACGAAACAATGAAAAGATGGCCATATTGCGCCTTGAGGATTTGAAAGGAACTGTTGAGGTCCTTGTCTTTCCCCGGACATTTAAAGACGCTGAAAAAAACATAGCGGAAGATAATATTGTTTTTGTAAGGGGCAAGGTCAATCTTAGGGAGGACAGCCCCAAGATCATCGCGGAAGAGGTCCTGCCGCTTGAGGAGGCAAGGAACAAATATACCCAGGCCTTGTCTATAGAGCTTGTCACCACGGCCATGGAACAGCAGACCCTTGCTAAACTTAATGATATATTAAAAAAGCATAAGGGCCAAACGCCTGTTTATATAAATTTTACTACGCCTGATAAAAAGAAGGTGCAGATGGCCGCCGGAAAGGACCTGTCGGTTCTGCCGACAGACGCTCTTATCGGCGAGATTGAGTCTCTGGTGGGTGAAGGGGCTGTAAGCGTATGGGTATAGGCCGGCTTTTTATGTTTATGGTTAATGAATAATATTGACATGTCAGTTATTATATGTTAGATTAAACAAACAAGTTATGTAAAGATGAAAGGGTTTTTATGTTAAGTTCCAAAGAAGGCATAGCGCGGACAAAAGAGTTTATTGAGCTCTGGAAAAAATTTAACCAGATATATAAAGAAGCCATGGGCAAATCTGCCATCAGCGAAGAAGAGGAACTGCTTTTTCTGGAGACCAAGTCAATAGTCGCCCGTAAATTCCAAACCCTCGTTGATTCGCTTGCCATTGAAAGGGCCACAATAGACCGCACCTATGACGTTATAAATAATGTCCTTTCTCTCAAATCTATTTCAACCATATCCGAAGAAGCGATAAGGAAAATGGATACCGACTGGCACCAGTCATACATTTCGCTAAACAGGCTGTTGGGCCATCTTGAAGCCCAGCTGTCTTCAGGCCCCCAGGGCGGCGGCCTTAAGCTTACCTCATTTATACCGGCGGCGAAATTAGCCCTTTACGGGGTGGTAATTTTCGCCTTTTTTATGGCTGTGATCTTTTTCTGGCATGTTATTAAAAACGCTCAATAGCCAAGGACGCTGTCTTCTAAAAACCGGTTCCCCTTATAAACACACTGACAAATACGCGTAGTATCGGGTTTGCAAAGACCGGAGGGCATATGACAAAAAAAGATATTGTAATAAAGATTTCGGATGAAACCGGAATAAAACAGATAATTGTAAAAGAGATCGTGCAAAAGACCATAGACGCGATGATAGAGGCCTTGTCCAATGGAAAGACTCTTGAGCTTAGGAATTTTGGCGTGTTTAAAGTCAAAGAGCGTAAGGGCCGCATGGGAAGGAACCCGCGCACAGGCGAGGCGGTAAATGTACCTGGCAAAAAGGTCGTTTCTTTCAAGCCCGGCCTTGTCATGAAGCAGAAAGTTAAATAATACAGCCTATGTCCGCAAATAAGATAAACCGGCTCAAGGGCACGCAGGATATAATGTCCCAGGAAGCATGCCTTTGGCAGGAGATTGAAGACACTGCCCGTGATACCGCGCTTGTGTATGGTTACAGGCCTATCCGCACGCCTATTATTGAACAGACATGCCTGTTCGCGCGCAGTTCAGGGGAAGAAAGCGATATAGTTAAAAAGCAGATATACTCTTTCTCCGATCAGGGCAAAAGAGAGATATGCCTAAGGCCCGAGGCCACGGCCTCCGTATGCCGCGCGTATATTGAAAACTGCCTGGATAAGACCGAGGGTTTCGTCAAGTTTTTTTATTCGGGCCCTATGTTCAGAAGCGAAAGGCCGCAGGCAGGCAGGTTCAGGCAATTCCATCAGATAGGGGTTGAGGCCATAGGCTCATATTCCGTATATCTTGATGCCGAAGTGATAATGCTTCTTAACGATATACTGAAAAGGTCAGGCGTCGCAGGCTGTGTGTTCCATATCAATTCGCTTGGCTGTGATAAGGATAAATCAGTTATAAAAGAAAAAATAAGGCAGGCCCTTAAGCCTGCTCTGGATGAGCTCTGCCCTGATTGCCGGCGCAGGTATGATACGAATACGTTGAGGATATTGGATTGCAAGGTTTCCTCGTGTAAAAAAATTATTTCCGGAATAGAGCTTAACGGGGCTCTTTGCGATGAGTGCGCTAAAGCGTTTTCAAGCCTTGAGGGAATTCTTAAAAAAGCAGGAATAGGTTATACCGTTGACGATAAACTCGTCCGTGGCCTTGATTATTATACGGGCATAGTGTTTGAGGTAAAGTCAAAATCTCTCGGCGCGCAGGACGCCTTGGCCGCCGGCGGGCGCTATGACAACCTTATATCTGATTTTGGCGGGCCACGCGCCGGCGCTACGGGATTTGCCCTGGGCATGGAACGAATCGCGCAAATTATAAAAGACGAAAATCCATCCAGATACTGCCAGCCCGAAGGCTTAAAGGTATTTATCGTCTGCCTTGGCGATAAGGCGCGGAATATGTGCTTTGGCATACTCTCTGATCTTAGAAAAGAAAATATTTCCTGCGACATGGATTATGAATCAAGGTCATTCAAGGCCCAGATGCGCCATGCGAATAAAATTAAATCGGAATTTGTCGTCATCGTCGGAGACGAGGAGCTTGAGAAAGGCGAATGTGTTTTAAAAGACATGAAGGATTCTTCGCAGAGGCATCTGCGGTTTGACCGGCTTGCAAGCAATCTTAATGCCGTAAAATAAATATGAAATAAGGATAAAATAAAATGCTTAGGACATGCACATGCGCGGAGCTGTCTGAAAAAGACATAGACAGAGAGGTCACTCTGGCCGGATGGGTATCGGCAAGGCGCGACCATGGAAATCTTATATTTATTGATGTCAGGGACCGCTACGGTATCACACAGCTTGTTTTTAATCCGGAACTTGACAAAGCGCTTCATCTTAAGGCGGAGCAGTTAAGGGATGAATTCGTGATACAGGCAAAAGGTTTCGTTTGTCCCAGGCCCGAAGGCACAATAAATGCCAAATTGCCCACAGGCCGTATAGAAGTCCGCGTGTCGTCTCTGGAGGTATTGAATGAGTCCAGGACGCCTGTTTTTCCCATTGACGATACGACGGAATTTTCCGAAGACATAAGATACGCGCACCGTTATCTGGATTTGAGGCGGCCGTCTATGCAGAAAAACCTCATTGTCCGCAGTAATGTGTGCAGGATAATGCGCGATTACCTTAACGGCCGGGGTTTTATTGAGGTAGAAACGCCCGTGCTGACAAAATCAACCCCGGAAGGCGCCCGTGATTACCTTGTTCCCAGCAGGGTAAATAACGGAAAGTTTTACGCCCTGCCCCAGTCGCCGCAGTTATTCAAGCAGATACTCATGGTCGCCGGCCTTGATAAATATTACCAGATAGCCAAGTGCTTCAGGGACGAAGACCTGCGCGCCGACCGTCAGCCTGAATTCACACAGCTTGACATGGAGGCATCATTTGTTGAAGAGAAAGATATATTTTCGCACATTGAAGCTCTTATGAAGAATATTTTTAAAGAAGTTCTCAATATTGAGCTCGAAACGCCATTTCAGGTGCTCAACTATAAGGATGCCATGGCGCTTTATGGCTGTGATAAGCCTGATACGCGTTTTGGCATGGAATTGACGGATTTGACGGATGATTTTCGTCATTCATCGTTTAAAGTATTTTCCGAGACCATTAATAACGGCGGCATTGTCAAGGCGCTTAAGCTTTCCCGGCCCGGAGAAATGCCGAGAAGCAGAATAGACGAATTGACCGATTTTGCCAAAGAATCCGGGCTTAAAGGCCTTGCCTATCTTAAACGCGACGGAGACAATTTCCAGGGCCCTATAGTAAAGTTTCTATCTGCTAAAGAGCAATCCGCGATAAAGGAAAAAACGGCGGCTTCATCAGGAGACTATGTTTTTTTTGCCGCCGCCGAACGGCCGGTATGTAATAATGCCCTTTCATGCCTGCGTAATAAATTGGGCAGGGAAGAAGGCCTGATCAATGCCAATACCTTTAAATTGCTCTGGGTAAACGAGTTTCCGCTGTTTAAATATAATGACGAGGAAAAACGCTGGGAATCGGAGCATCATCCCTTTACGGCGCCCAATAACGATGACATGGGATATATACTATCGGAGCCCGCCCGCGTGCGCTCTCGTTCATACGACCTCGTGCTTAATGGTGTTGAACTTGGAAGCGGCAGTATCAGAATACATTCGCCCAAAACCCAGAAGATGATATTTTCGGTCATAGGCATTGATGAGCGGGAAGCGGAAGACAGGTTTGGGTTTTTGACTAAGGCATTGAGTTTTGGGGCCCCGCCCCACGGCGGTTTTGCCATAGGCGTTGACAGGCTTACGGCTATCTTATGCCAAAGGGATTCAATCAGGGATGTGATAGCATTCCCTAAGACGCAGAAGGCGATATGCCCGATGACTTCGGCGCCTGCCGGTATCTCAAAAAGACAGCTTGATGAATTGGGTTTAAAAGTTAAAGAACAATTATAATTAAGGGGGGTGCGGGATGAATAAGTTTTTGGCGGTTTTATTGATATCTATATTCGCTTTATCCGTTGGCGGATGCGTGACCGTAAAAAAAGTCGTAAGAGAAAGGGTGGACCAGGATGTTAGCGGCAATAGAGGCTATATAGCCGGAGAAGGGGATGCCGCTGTCAACAGCGGTAAGCCGGTTGACAGAGAATACATTGATATAAGGGTTGAGTTTCCCACATGGCAGGAAGTTACTGCCCCTGCCGTCAAGTATTCCGGGGAGCAGGATGTAAAAATAAACCAGAATACCGCGCAGGATGAGTATGTCTCAACCCCGGCGCAGGAGGAATATGCGCCGCGGTCAGCCAGGGCCGACACTCAATTATCAGGGAACAGGGGTTATGTCTCCACAAGAAATACTACGGCGCCTGCCGCGTATGAATATGATGAATATGAGATTGACGTATATACCGAGCCTGCCGGCACATCTTATGAAAGCAAGCCCTCTATAGAGGATTATCAGGAGTATATTGTAAAACAGGGCGATACCCTTTCGCATATAGCAAAGGCATTTTACGGAAAGGCCGCCAAGTGGACGCTGATATACGAAGCAAACGCGGATACGATAAAAGACCCTGCCAAGGTCAGGGAAGGCATGAAACTTAAGATACCTTCTTTAGACAGCGATAAAACGAATTATACCAAATAGGTTATTTTTATGACAAGGTGCCTTAAATTAAATAATGACGAAGAGGCGAGGCTTTTATTTGGAAGCCATGATGAAAACCTCAAGCTGATTGAGCAGGCCTGCGGCGTCAGGATAGTGGCCCGGGGAGAGAACCTTTCCGTTGACGGGGATGAGCCGTGTGTCGGCAAGGCTTTTGATATATTTTCCAAGCTCCTGCTTCTTCTGCGCGAGGGTAAAAGCTTTAAAAACCAGCAGGTCCATTATTTTATAAAATCCATTACGCATGACAGCGCCCTGTCGTTTTTTCAGGGCCCGGGCCTGCGCGTGGATGTGCCGTCAAAAAAAGCGTTTATAGCGCCAAAAACCGAAGGCCAGAAAGAATATATTGAGGCCATTGCCTCGCACGATATAACCATAGCTTCAGGGCCCGCCGGCACAGGCAAGACGTATCTTGCCATGGCGATGGCTGTATCCTATCTTATGAAAAACCGCGTAAGCAGGATAATATTGACAAGGCCTGCCGTTGAAGCGGGTGAAAGCCTTGGATTTTTACCGGGCAGTTTATATGATAAGGTCCTGCCGTATCTTAGGCCTTTATATGACGCTTTATATGAAATGATGGATGCCGACCGCGCGCGCAAGTTTATTGAAAGCGGGATCATTGAAGTAGCGCCGCTGGCATTTATGAGGGGCAGGACACTTAACGATTCTTTTATTATTATGGATGAAGCGCAGAATGCCACTCCGGAACAGCTTAAGATGTTCCTGACGCGTCTCGGCTTTGACTCCAAGGTCGTTATAACCGGCGATTTAACACAGAGCGATCTGCCGGGGCAGGGGGCTAAGGGCCTTCTGCAGGTAATGAAGATATTGCGGGGTATTGACGATATCAAGATAATCTCTCTATCCGGCCGTGACGTGGTAAGGCATGAACTGGTCCAGAAGATAATCAGCGCTTATGAGCAGGCCAGATCTTTGCCCCGTAAGCTTGGGCGTTCGTCCATACCCGAGCAGGAACACACATGACACCTCTAATTAAAAAAACTCTCTTCAGGCTTAAGGAATTGCGCAGGCCGTTTGCTTCAGAGCGAAGCAAACGGAATAAAGCGCTGGCCCAGGGTTCCACGAGGGCCTTTACGGCTATTATAACCATATTGATTGCCGCGGGCGTCGTATTTTCTTCGCGCCTTCCAGTCCGGTTTTTATTTAACGAAGGAGATATCGCGTCGGAGGATATCTACGCGCCTTTTGATTTTTCGTACAGGGCGGGTATTGACGAAGCCAGGACATCGGCGCTTTTGCAGGCGGCTGAAAGCGCTGTTAATGAGGTTTATAATCTTGACGCGGATATTGCGCAAAACGCGAAAAAAGCAATGCAGCTTTTTTTGAGCGTTATCAAAGAGATAAAAAGTTTTCCCGTGCCTGACGAAACAGGCCGGGAGGTTAGGGAGAGCCTGCTTATCCAGCTTAATGAAGCGGTAAATCCCGCCCTAAGCAGTGAAGACTTTGACTTTTTGCTGAACATGGATGATATATCGGTTATTGAGTCCGGGCTTGATAAAGCTATAGACAATATTTACACGAGGCCCATCATCTCCGATGATGACTTGGCCCGGCTTTTATCATCCGGTGCGGCAATACTTTCCCTGTATGAGCCTTCTTCAAAAAAGAAAAGCGACATAAATATTTCCGACATAGATACAATTGCCGGCGCTCTTGAGCGCGCGCAGGAGAGCGCGGCAGAATTCGGCATAAGTGATAAAAAAGAAAAGGCCCTTGTTTTTAAACTTATATCCGCCTGGGCGTATCCCAACCTGATATTTAATAAAAATGAGACCGATTCCGCTCGCCTTAAAGCGCGGGCCTCGGTAGAGGCTGTGTATCTGAAAGCGGAGTGCCTCAAAGGTGAAGCCATTATCCGCAAAGGCCAGAAGATAAACAGGACGCATGTCATACAGTTTGACGCTATAAGCAGTAAGATTGCCCCTGAAGAGGCCTATTTTCAGCTCTTTGGCATCGCGGTCATTATCGCGCTTATGTTATTTTCCATGTTTGTCTTTGTAAAAATCTTTGAAAAACGTATTTACGCGCAGGAGAAGATGCTCGTTCTTATAGGATTGTTTATCATACTAACCGCCGCTTCCGCGAGAGGCATGGCCACGTCTCCTTTGCCGAGCCTCTTTTTGCCTATCGCTTCGGTCCCGATGCTTCTGACACTTCTTGCCGGAGGCACTGTTTCCATAGCAGTGCTTATCGTGATATCAGCCATCGCGGCGCTCGTAGCAGGCATACAATTTGACGTTTTTCTTGTTTCGCTTATTGGAGGCATTACGGCTATTTGCACCGTTCATAACGCGCGTTCGCGCACCCACATAATTAGGTCCGGAGCGCTGGTTGGCGCCATGAATTTTATAGTTATTTCAGCGATAGGGGTTATGTTTACTTTTGAGGCCAATGTGTTCTTGAGGCAGGCATTGTGGGGCATGGCAAGCGGCATTGTATCGGCCGCGATCACGATGATTTTTCTGCCTGTTTTTGAATTTATTTTTAAGATAACGACAAACATAAAATTGCTTGAACTTGCCGACCTTAACCATCCCTTGCTCAAAAAAATGGTGACAACAGCCACAGGCACTTACCATCATAGTATCATTGTCGGCAATCTTGCCGAAGCCGCGGCCGAGGCGATAGGCGCCAATTCACTGCTATGCCGTATCGGAGCGTATTACCATGATATAGGAAAAATTGAGAAGGCGGAATATTTTGCCGAAAACGTCCAGGTCCCTGCCGAAAGCCACGAAGGACTGTCTCCTTCAATGAGCTCTCTTGTAATTACCAATCACGTTAAAGACGGCGATGAACTTGCCGAAAAATACAAGCTCGGTTCGGCGATAAAAGACATAATAAAACAGCATCACGGCACAGGGCTTATGACTTTTTTTTATCATCAGGCGCTGGAAAAAAAGAAAAAAGACGAGGAAGTTAACGAAGAGTCTTTCAGATACCCCGGGCCGAGGCCGCAATCGCGCGAATCGGCCATTGTTATGCTCGCTGATTCCGTTGAGGCGGCGTCAAGGCTTGTAGAGGATCCGACCCCGCAAAAACTGAAAGAACTTGTCCGGAAAATCATTAATAACAAGTTCCTTGACCATCAGCTTGACGAATGCGACCTGTCCCTCAAAGACATAAGCAGGATCTCCGAAAGTTTTGTGAAAATATTGACGGGAACATACCATTCCCGCATTAAATACCCGGACATGAAAACGGGCCAGGCATGAAAGTCATACTGCATAACGGCCAGAGCTTGTGCCCTGTGCCGTTAAAGGCCTCAAGGAGACTTGCCTTAAACACGCTTAAAAGGCTCGGTGTTGACAAAAACGGTTTTATCAGCGTGAGTTTTGTGGATACGGCGGTTATTAAAAAACTGAACAGGAATTTTTTTAAAAAAGACCGCCTGACAGACGTTATAGCTCTGGCATATAAGCGGCAACGTAGTGGTTCCTGCCGGCCGCTTTATGACGGTTATTTAGGCGATATATTCATATGCCCTGTCCGTGTCAGAGAAAATGCCGCGCGGTATAAACAACCCTATCCCTGCGAGCTTTCTCTGTGTATCGTCCACGGCATACTGCATCTTTTAGGCTATGACGACACGAAGCCGGGGCCTAAAAAAAAGATGTGGCAAAAACAGAACTGGTTGATTAAAAAATGACGGACAAGTTGAATTCCCCGAAGACAGGAAGAAGCATAGCGGACAGTTTTAACGCCGCCATAGAAGGATTTTTGTTTGTGGTAAGGACCCAGAGAAATATGAGGGTGCATTTTCTCGCGGCCCTTTTTGTGATACTGTTGGGCATATACCTGAATTTTTCCCGCATTGAAATGATAGCGCTTGTTTTTACGAGTTCGCTGGTGCTTGTCGCGGAGATGATAAATACGTCAATTGAAATAGTTATGGACCATGTGGAATCTTCTCATTCACGGTGGGTAAAGGCGGTCAAGGATGTAAGCGCCGGGGCCGTATTTATCGCCTCAATAAACGCGATGGTAGCCGGATATTTCCTTTTTTTTAAGGATAACGTATTTGACAGATTATTCAGATCCGAGATATCAAAGCTTAGTTCCTCGGATTGGCATATATATGTTTTTATTTTGATCACGCTTATCGGAATTGTTATAATTTCCAAAGCCGTCCTGCGCAGGGGCAGGCCCTTAAGAGGCGGCATGCCGAGCGGGCATTCGGCAGTGGCGTTTTCCGTATGGATGATTACCGCTCTATTATGCGATAATACGCTTATTGTTTTTATGGTATCGCTTCTTGCTTTCATGGTCGCGCAGAGCAGGGTGCGAAGGAATTATCACACGGTGCCGGAGGTTGTGATAGGCGGCCTGCTGGGCATCTTTCTTACGCTTTTTTTATTCAGGTTATTAACGGCTTAGCTGTCCCGTCCGGGAGAGGATAAAGGGGTGCGGCATGTTTAAAAAAATATTCAAATTTTTCAGAGATAATTTTATCGCGGGAATAATCGCGATACTGCCTATCACTATCACGGTTTTTGTCATAAGGTTCTTTGTCATCAGCCTGAATGCTGTCATGCTTGATCCCTTTACAAAATGGCTCAAACCCTACCCGCTTTATGAGGACCAGAGGCTGTTTCTGGCAAAGGCCCTTGTGTTTTCCGCCGCGATGATATTGATCGCCATGGCGGGTTTTATGACAAGGATACTTTTTTTAAGGCAGTTCTTTTCTTTTTTTGAAAGTATCCTGTTAAGGCTTCCTATGGTAAACAAGATCTACGGCTCAATAAAGCAGATAAGCGGCGCGTTGTTTAACAAAAAAAGAAGCGCTTTAAAAAAGGTGGTGCTTATAGAATACCCGAGAAAAGGCCTTTACGCTTTAGGTTTTATAACGTCGGAGGATGCCCCGGCCATGCAGGAATCCCTCGGGGAAAGCAATCTGATCTCCGTATATGTGCCTACCACGCCGAACCCTACAAGCGGTTATTTTGTGCTGTTAAAAAAGGAAGAAATACATCCTGTTGATATGAGTATTGAAGACGCGCTTAAGGTCATCATTTCCGCCGGCGCGATATCGCCGGCAAATTTAAACAAACCGGCGCCGGAAAATCCAGAGTGAGTATACAGAAGACCCGTGCTATATTGCTTTATAAAAGGGACATAAGAGAGACCAGCGTTATAGCGTCGTTTTACACAAAGGATTTCGGCAAGATAAAAGCCCTTATCAAGTCTGCCCGCGGGCCCATGGCCAGATGCGGAACTTATCTGCATGAATTTGCCGAGTTTGACATAATCTTTTATGAAAGGCCCAGGGCCGATACACATATGGTTACCCAATGCGACCTTGTGGAGCCATTTGGGAAAATAACCCAGGACCTTGATAAAAGGCTTAAGGCTTTTTATGTCCTTGAGCTCGTTGACAAATTCACGGTTTTGTGCGATGATAACCCTGATATATACAAGCTTCTTGAATGGATACTGCGCAGGTTAGACGCCGAGAAATTTACGGAAAAAGCGCTGATTGTTTTTAGGATCATGCTCCTTGAATACACCGGTTTTTTGCCCCAGATTGATTCCTGCATGAATTGCGGCAAGAGAATTGAAAGGCAGAATGCCGCCTTCAGCCTAAGGTTTTCAGGGCTCTTGTGCCAGGAATGCCTTAAATCGGACATGCAGGTAATGCCGTTGTCAAAAGGAGCTGTCGCTTCAATAAAAATGATAAGAAGGCAGGGCTGTGAAAAGCTTGCAAGCGCCATGGTAACAGTCGCTCTTATGGCTGAATTGTCTAATATGCTTGACAGGCTGATAGATTATCATCTCGGGGAGCATCTCAAAACCCTGGATTTTATGAAAAAGAGTTTATCGCAGTGATATCGCAATATCGAATATCGCAGGCGTCCTATTTGGAGACACCCTGCGTGCTCAACGGGAAGTATCCCGCCTGTCATCCAGAGCGGCAGGAGTCGGGGTAAGCGTCATGCTCCTGTCATCCAGAGCGGAACCGGCGAGGCAAGAGTCGTTAGCGAAGGATCTGGAAGTGAAGCCAGTATTAGATTCTTCGTCGCGCCTTCGGCGCTCCTCTGAATGACAAAGTTGACCCATGTGTCATCCAGAGCGACAGCCAAGCAAAGCACGCCTCGGTCGCGAAGGATCTGGGAGTGAGACGAGTATTAGATTCCTCGCTTCGCTCGGAATGACAGGTGTACTTCACCTGTCATCCAGAGCGGCAGGAGTCGGGGTCAGAGTAGGCCGCGAAGGATCTGGGATTGACCCGTATGTACCGTCCGGAATGACAGATGTAGCGCTTGGAGTGACAGGCGTTTTGCCCCAAATAGCGGGCGGGGTTATAATCAGACTGACAAAATTGGAGGCAATATGAAAACTCTTCCAACAATAATAAATATTTTATCAGCCGTCCTTCTTATATTACCGGTTTTTTTATGCGGCTGTGGTAAAAAATATGACCCCCAAAAAACAGTCGCCAGAATTAACGACTATTACATGACCGTTGAAGACTATAAGTCAGAACTTGACACAACATATATGGGTAAAAAAGGCGTATTAAGCGGCGAGCAGATGTTGGATGATATCATAGCAAACGAAATACTTGTCCAGGAGGCGCAAAGGCTGGGCCTTGACAAAGAAAAAACTTTTATGAAAACAATAGAGCGCTACTGGAAGCATGCCCTAAGAAAAGAGCTTTTAGACAGGAAAGACCGGGAGATATCCGGCAAACAAGGCCTTTCTGACAGCGAAAAAGCCAAGATGATGCAGAGTTGGTATAATAAGCTGTATAAAAAAGCGCGCGTAGATAAGTTTTTGCGCGTATTGGAGGACGCGAAATGATAGGTCAAAAAGACTCCAGAAGAAAAAATTATTTTATCAAAAAGAAATTTCAGGGCATATTTATATTAAGGTTCTGCCTGCTTATGGGTATAGGCCTGGCGGTATCGGCATTGGGGCTTTATCTGTATTCCAGGTCAAGCACTACAACATCATTTATCCATTCACGCCTTTCCATAGTCAATACATCCGATTATATCTTACCGGCATTAATCTGGGCGGTCCTTTTGGTGCTTTTTGTAATGGGCATCATAACGACTCTTGTGGTAATGTATATGAGCCACAGGATAGCAGGGGCTATGTTTAATATAGAACACCGCCTGAACCAGATAGGAAACGGCGACCTTACGGCTTATATAAAATTGCGCTCAACAGACCAGGCGCAGGATATGGCTGAAGGCGTCAATAGTATAGCAAAAGTTTTATCGGAAAAGCTGTCCGAGATGAAAAAAATAATGTCAGGCATTAATGATGACATATCAAAGATAGATAAGAATAATCCCGGCAATTTTCTGGAAAACGGGCTGGGTAATTTAGCCGGCAGAATAAAAGAACTGTCTGAAAAATTAAATTATTTTAAAACCGACGGTAAATGATTAAAACGACGGGGATCGCGATATCTCTTTGCCTGGCCGCCTGTCTTTTGAACGTGGGCATTTGCCTTGGGCAGGATACAAATTCTGAAACCTTAGCGCAATACATTGACGGCAAATATGTAAGGCTTATTGTAGGCGCTGATGTCAATAAGGAAAAAACTTTTAGGCGCATAGCTTCATCGGGTGACTCATTGTTTGGATTGTTCGGCTCATCAAAACCTTATACAGACAAAGGCTTTGCCGATGAATTTGACAGCCTTTTCTTAAAGGCTTGCAGAATATTGGATATGTATCCGAGAAATGTCAAGATTGATATAAGGATATTAAAAAATCAAAAACAGCTTAATGACAACCTTGTCCGGATTGGTAAAAAAATAGAAGGCCAGGAACTGGTATCTTATTATATACATGCTCTCAAAACAATATATACCTGCGAAAGCACCATAGCGCGCGGTATCATGGCGCATGAGCTGGGCCATGTTATCACCGAGCATTATTTTATTACCAAGGTGCCGTATCAGGTTGGCGAGCTTATGGCGCAACATGTTGAGACAAGTATTGATGAGTAAGGCGAGTATTAGATTCCTCGCTTCGCTCGGAATGACAGACGTACTCTGTCTGTCATCCAGAGCGGCAATAAGCGGGGCATGAGTCATATTATGTCATCCAGAGCGGCAATAAGCGGGGCACGAGTCATATTATGTCATCCAGAGCGGCGGAAGGCAGAGCACGCCTTGGCCGCGAAGGATCTGGTACTGCCCCTTGCGTAGCGGGCAGACAAGTATTAGATTCCTCGCTTCGCTCGGAATGATAGACGTACTCTGTCTGTCATCCAGAGCGGCAGGAGGCGAGGCCAGAGTAGGCCGCGAAGGATCTGGTACTGCCCCTTGCGTGACGGGCAGGCGAGCGCAAGAAATAGCACAAGGACATTATGATATATTTTCATGATATTATAGAAAGGCTTAACGGATTCTGGAAACAGGCCGGCGCGGTAATAGCCCATGGCTATGATATTGAAATCGGTGCAGGCACATTTCATCCTTTGACTTTTTTCAAAAGCCTTGACGATAAACCATGGCGTGTAGGCTTCGTCCAGCCTTCGCGCAGGCCGGCTGACGGAAGGTTTGCCGATAACCCTTTAAGGATGCAGAGATACTATCAGTATCAGGTCCTGATAAAACCCGCTCCTTGCGATATACAGGAATCATACCTTGCCAGCCTGCGTCATATCGGCATAGACTGCAGACAGCATGACATAAGGTTTGTCCAGGATGACTGGGAATCGCCTACGCTTGGAGCCAGCGGGCTTGGCTGGGAGGTCTGGCTTGACAGCCTTGAGATAACGCAATTTACATATTTCCAGCAGATGGGCGGAATTGAGCTTAAGAATGTTTCGTGTGAGATAACATACGGGCTTGAGAGAATAGCCATGTTTTTACAGCGTAAAACCGATGTTTTTTCCATACAATGGAACAAGGATACTACATACGCGGATATGCATTATCAACAGGAAAAAGAAGGCTCCGCGTACAATTTTGAACAACTTGATCCCGTAATGGCGGCAGGGCTTTTTGATATTTATGAGAAAGAATCAGCCAGGCTTATAAAAACCGGGCTTCTGCTTCCTGCTTATGAATATATGCTTAAAACATCACATACCTTTAACCTTTTAGATGCCCGCGGCGCGGTCTCGGTTACCGAGAGAGCTTCTTATATAGCCAGGGTGCGCGAACTTGCCCGCGCCTGCGCCAGGCTTTACATGGAACAAAATGAGCACAACAGATCTGATACTTGAAATAGGCACAGAGGAACTGCCGTCCCATGACCTTGACGCGGCGCTTGAGTCGCTGGCTTTTCGTAAAGGCAGTCCCATAGAGGCTTTATTTCTCTCAAACAATATAAAATACAGCAAGGCATCCGCCTACGCGACGCCGCGCAGGCTTATACTGCATATAAGCGATATACCGCTTTGCCAGGATATGCTTATTGAAGGCCCGCCTGTAAGGATAGCCTATGATGAGCAGAACAGGCCGACCAAGGCCCTGGAGGCGTTTCTTAAAAAGAACAATGCCGCTATAAGCGACATTATAAAGCCTGCCGCCGCCGGCTCCGGAGATTTGAGGGTTTCAATCAAAAGACAGGATATATCAAATGCCGGAATACTGCCTTCTGCGCTTGCCAAAATAGCAGGCCTTATGAATTTTGCCAAAACAATGAGATGGAATGGCACAGGGGCGGCTTTTTCAAGGCCCATCAGATGGATTGTGGCCCTGTTCGGAGACAAGGTATTGTCGTTTGAATATGCCGGCATAAAATCGTCAAATGCCACCCGCGGCCACAGGTTTCTCGGCAGGGATTTTATAAAAGTAAAAAATCCCTGCCATTATTTTAAAACTCTTAAGAAAAATCATGTTGTCTGGGACAATAATGAGCGAAGAAAGATCATTCTTTCTTTCCTTGAGAAAAAACGCTGGCATCCAAATGACGAATTGCTTTCCGAGGTGGTCAATCTCGTTGAAAAGCCCTGTTTTATAGAAGGCTCTTTTGACAAAAAATATCTTCAGATACCGCGCGAGGTCCTGCTTGCCGCCATGTCCAAACATCAGAGGATATTCTGCCTTGAAGATAAAAATTCAGCCCTTGCCAGCCGCTTCGCAGGGGTATTGAACGGGGCCAAAAAAAACACAAAACAAATAATCAAAAACTTTGAAAACGTTCTTGAGGCAAGACTTAAAGACGCGCTGTTTTTCTATAAATCAGACACAAAAAAGCCGCTTACGGAATGGGCACAAGGCCTTGACGGCATAGTTTTTTACAAAGGCCTGGGGACAATTCACGATAAGGCGCAAAGGATAAAAAAAATAGCGCTCTTTATATCGCGGAATTATTATCCCGGCATTGATGAAAATGATATTGCCAAGGCCGCGCCTTTGCTTAAGGCAGACCTGCTTACGTCTATGGTCAGAGAATTCCCGAGCCTGCAGGGAATTATGGGCATGTATTACGCCAAGGACAGCGGATATC
Source organism: Candidatus Omnitrophota bacterium (assembly GCA_028716165.1). Taxonomy (NCBI): domain Bacteria; kingdom Pseudomonadati; phylum Candidatus Omnitrophota; species Candidatus Omnitrophota bacterium. The sequence continues at coordinate 207,638 of JAQUQI010000002.1, read as the reverse complement.
CAGACGCTGTTTCCCGGGCCATATCCGAGCACTATCTTCCGCGTTTTGCCTCGGACAAACTGCCTTCCACGGATATGGGTTCGCTGTTTTCGCTTGCCGATAAATTTGATAATATCGTGTCTTATTTTAGCATAGGCAAATCCCCCAAAGGTAATTGGGATCCATACGCTTTAAGGCGCCAGGCAATAGGAATAATTTTGATCCTCATGGAAACTAAAAAATCATTGTCTTTATCAGGGGTCATTGACTTCTGCCTTGAGCAGTATGCCGGCTCTGAAACAAAATCCAAATGCCGGCAGGCAATACAATTATTTTTAAAAGACAGGCTTGTATCAATCCTGAAAGCTAAGGGGCAATACCGCCATGACCTGATAGAATCCGTAATGGCAAGCGGAGCGGATGATATATATAAAACTTGCTTGAAATTAAATGAGTTAAATAGTATAATCAATAGTCCTGAATTTGAACAGGCGCGTGTTATTGTTGAAAGGACACACAATATCGTCGCGGCGGCGGGCATAAGCCTTCCGGAGATAGACGAAAAATTGTTTTCCCAGGAACAGGAAAATAAGGTCTTTGGCGGGTTTAACAACACAAAAGACGAATTTATGGCTCTATGCAAAGAGGGCCTTTTCTCCAAAGCGACGGATAATATTGCAGCGGCGCTATCCGGCGATCTTGGGGATTATTTTGATAAAGTGATGGTAAACGTTGACGATAAGCGTGTCAGGGCCAACCGTTTGGCCTTGTTGTCCGCTATCAATAAGCTTTATACGGACAATATAGCGAATTTGTCATTGATAGCGGTTGAAAATAAAGATAATTCACGCAAAGGCCCTGCTGTAAAACCGCGGCAGGGTAAATAAGGCGAACTGTTTGCTCTAAAAGGCAAAGGCGCTGATTTAAAGGAGGAAGAGTAAATGGCAGTTGCAGTCGCATCAAAGAAAAAGGCGGTCAAGTCCGGCAAGAAGTTAAAATACGTTTACTTCTTCGGAGGCAATAAGACCGAGGGAAACGCGTCTATGAAAAATCTTATCGGCGGCAAGGGCTCTAATCTTGCCGAAATGGCGCTTATGGGCATACCTGTGCCTCCGGGATTTACCATAACAACAGAGGCGTGTATAAAATTTTATGAAAACAATAAAAAGTACCCCCAGGGCATGATGGAGCAGGTGGAAAATAACCTGCGCAAGCTGGAATCCGTAATGGGCAAGAAACTCGGCGATCCTAAAGACCCGCTTTTGGTATCGGTGCGGTCAGGCGCCAGGGTGTCTATGCCGGGTATGATGGACACGGTGCTTAACCTTGGGTTAAATGATACATCCGTTAAAGGGCTTGCCGAGAAATCCGGTAATGAGCGTTTTGCCTATGACGCCTATCGCAGGTTCTGCCAGATGTTCGGCGATGTCGTTCTTGACGTTGAGCATGCCAAGTTTGAAGAGATACTGCATGCGAAAAAGGTCCAGAAAAACGTCAAGCTTGACACGGAACTTGATACGAATGACTTAAAAGATATCGTATCTAAATATAAGGCGTTGATAAAAAAGGAAAAAGGGTTTTCTTTTCCAGAAGATCCCATGCGGCAGTTGAAGATGGCCATAGACGCCGTATTCGGCTCATGGAACAATGACCGCGCGATAAAATATAGAAACTTAAATAATATACCGCATACCTGGGGGACAGCCGTTAATATACAAACCATGGTTTACGGTAACCTCGGCGAAGATTCAGGCACCGGTGTCGCTTTTACAAGAGACCCCGGCACAGGCGCTAAAAAGTTTTATGGCGAATATCTGATGAATGCCCAGGGAGAAGACGTTGTTGCCGGTATAAGGACGCCGCATCCGATAGATGACCTCAAAAAGACCATGCCGAGGGCGTATCTTGAGCTGGTTTCCATATACAAGAAACTTGAGCGCCATTACAAGGACATGCAGGATATAGAGTTTACCATCCAGGAGAAAAAGCTTTATATGCTTCAGACCAGGAATGGCAAGCGCACCGCGCAAGCGGCCCTCAAGATTGCTGTTGACATGGTATCCGAAGGCCTTATTACAAAAGAACAGGCTGTTTTAAGGGTCCAGCCAAGCCAGCTTGATCAGATGCTTCATCCGATGATAGACCCAAAGGCGAAGGTAAGCCCTATTGCCAAAGGCCTTCCGGCTTCACCGGGCGCTGCTGTCGGCAAGGTCGTGTTTACCGCTGATAGGGCCGAAGAATTGGCAGGTAAAGGCGAAAAGGTCGTGCTTGTAAGGCTTGAGACATCCCCTGATGACATAGGCGGTATGGCTGTGGCACAGGGCATATTGACGGCCTTTGGCGGCATGACATCGCACGCCGCTGTTGTAGGGCGCGGTATGGGTAAATGCTGTGTGGTAGGCTGTAACGGCATATCTGTTCACGTAAAGGACAAATACTTTATCGCCAAAGACAAAAAAATAGTTGAAGGCGATTATATAACGCTTAATGGAAATACCGGCGAGGTCATACTCGGCCAGGTAAATCTTATTGAGCCTAAGGTAACGGGCAGTTTCAAGATACTGATGGATTGGGCTGATAAAGTCAGAAAGCTCAAGGTCAGGACCAATGCCGACACGCCCCTTGATGCCGAAGTGGCCGTTAATTTCGGCGCCGAAGGCATCGGGCTTTGCAGAACAGAGCATATGTTCTTTGGCAAAGAAAGGATACCTCTTGTCAGGGAAATGATACTTGCCGAAGACAAGGAAAGCCGTGAAAAGGCGCTTTCCAAACTTATGCCTTTCCAGAAAAACGACTTTAAAGGCATATTCAAAGTAATGAAAGGAAAACCTGTGACAATCAGGCTTCTTGACCCGCCGCTTCATGAATTCTTGCCCAATACAGATAAAGACGTAGATGAGATGGCAAGGATGATGAAGGTTGACAGGAAACAAATATTGACAGTATGCCAGAAACTGCACGAGCTTAATCCCATGCTCGGCCACCGCGGATGCAGGCTCGGTATCACGTATCCCGAGATATACAGGATGCAGGTGCGGGCCATAATGGAAGCGGCATGCGAGCTTGCCAAGAACGGGCAGAAAATAATACCCGAAATAATGATACCTCTTGTCGGCCATGTCAATGAACTTATATTCACGAAAAAACATGCCGAAGAAGTATGCCAGTCGGTTTTGGCCAAGCATAAAGTGCGTATGCAGTATCTCATAGGCACCATGATAGAGATACCCCGCGCCGCGCTTACAGCCAATGAAATTGCCGCCGAGGCAGAGTTCTTTAGCTTCGGTACCAATGACCTGACACAGATGGGTTTTGGTTTTTCAAGGGATGATGTAGGAAAGTTTTTGCCCTCTTATATACAGGACGGCATACTTGAAAATGACCCGTTTGCCACGATTGACACGGCAGGCATAGGCCAGTTCATGAAAATAGGCGTTGACCGCGGCAGGTCGGTTAAGCCGGGCCTTAAAATCGGTATCTGCGGTGAACACGGCGGAGATCCAGCCAGCGTTGAATTCTGCCACAAGATAGGCCTGGACTATGTAAGCTGTTCGCCATACCGTGTGCCTGTGGCAAGATTGGCCGCGGCGCATGCTGTTTTAAAGAAATAACGTCTATTGTTCAAGCGTGATGGTGCCTCCGGGCAAAGCTTTTTAAAAAAGCCTGCCTGGAGGCGTAAATACGTTTGATACCTTGAAAGATATTGATTTGGACAACAAGTAAAACTTTTTTTGAACAGGAGACTACAATATGCCCGATAAGAGTGTCCTGATGCTTTATTTTAAGGACATAGAGAGTTTTCCCCTGTTAAGCCATGACGAGGAGATAAAACTTTCTACGCGTATCAAGAGGAATGAGCTCCGCGCGACAAGGCTTATGATACAGTCCAACTTAAGGCTTGTGGTAAGTATCGCGAAAAAATTTATATATACAGGGCTTCCTCTGCTTGACCTTATTGAAGAGGGTAATATGGGCCTTATGAAGGCTGTAAAGAAATTTGACCCCAAAAAAGGTTACAGGTTTTCCACATATGCCGCCTGGTGGATAAAACAATATATGATGAGGGCCATCTCAAACCAGGCAAAGACTATCAGGGTGCCTGTATATATGAATGAACTGATAGTGCGTTATAAAAAGGCTATAGAAGAACTCAACCATAAGCATTCCCGCACGCCTACTGCCAAAGAAATAGCCAGAAAGATGCGGCTGTCTGAAAAAAAGATAAACAAGATAGCCCGGATAGCCAATGTCCAGCCGACATCAATAGAAACCCCTATAGGTGATGAAGACACGGGTAAATTTTTAGAGCTTATTGAGGATGAGTCGGCTACATTACCTGATGAGAGATTGGCTGAAACTTTCAGGGATGAAAGAATACAGAAACTGCTTACCTGTTTGCGCGATAGAGACAAGAGGATACTGCTTTTGAGATTTGGTATAGACGGCAACGATATTCTCACACTGCAGGAAATCGCCAAAAAACTTAAAATAACAAAAGAGCGGGTTCGTCAGATAGAGTTTAGGGCCATCAAACAGCTTAAGGAGCTTATCATTGAAGACGCTATCAAAAACGGCTCCGGAGAGGGCGTGTCTCTGTGACAAACGATTTTAAGCAATGGATACGGGATATAAAAGATTTTCCAAAGGAAGGGATAATATTCAGGGATATTACCACCCTTTTATCGCGAGGCCAAAACTTCAAAGATATTATTGACGTATTCGCCACGCGATATGCCCAAAGCGCGATTGATAAGGTAGTTGCTATTGATGCCAGGGGTTTTATTTTTGGCGGAGCGATTGCCTATAAACTTGGCGCCGGTTTTGTGCCTGTTCGTAAAAAAGGCAAACTGCCATATAAAACCGTATCAGTCCAATATGAGCTTGAATACGGCACGGATACACTGTGTATTCATGAAGACGGCCTTAAAGCTAATGAGCGTGTTTTGATAGTTGATGACCTTTTGGCAACAGGCGGGACCGCCAAAGCAGTATGCGATTTGGTGAATACCCTTAATGCCAAGATTGTTGAGCTGGCATTCGCGATTGAGCTTAGCGACCTATGCGGCAGGCAAAAATTGCAGGGCTATAAAGTTTTTTCACAAATAATATATTGAGATTTTGATTCTAATTGCCCCTATAGCTCAGATGGATAGAGCAGTGGTTTCCTAAACCATGTGGCCGTGTTCGAGTCGCGGTAGGGGCACCATCTTTAATTGGAGTGACTCGTACTTGTCGTTTGAAGTGAGAGTACTAGATCCCTCGCTTCGCTCCCAATGACAGACGTTGCCCATGTGTCATCCAGAGCGGCAGGCTGCGAGGCCAGAGTAAGCCGCGAAGGATCTGGACGTGACCCCTGTGTCATCCAGAGCGGTATCAGCGAGGTAAGCTTCGTTAGCGAAGGATCTGGGAGTGAAATGAGTACTGGATTCTTCGTCGCGCCTTCGGCGCTCCTCTGAATGACAGGGGGTAACCCACGTGTCATCCAGAGCAGCGGGGGGCGGGGCCAGTGTCATGCGCCTGTCATCCAGAGCGGCGATAATCGGGGCAAGAGTGAGCCGCGAAGGATCTGGACGTGACCCTTATGTCATCCAGAGCGGCAATAATCGGAGCAGGCGTTGGCCGCGAAGGATCTGGAAGTGATTTGAAATTTTCTTAATTAATACACTAACCGTATCATAAATTATATTGGCTTTTATCTTTTAATCTGTCCGGAACCGTATCGTTGCTATTTGCTGTAACCGTATCATTAATTGAACAATCAGCAACATAAATAAGAGGGACTATGAAAAAATACCCATTATCAGTTGTTACATTGACTAAGAATTCCGCTGATAAGATTATTGACTGTCTTGATAGCGTGATATGGTGTGATGATATTGTTATTGTGGATGACTTTAGCAAAGATAATACACTTGAGCTTGTGAAAAAATACACATCCAATATATGTCAGCGGAAATGGGATAATGAAGGCATACACAGAAATTTTGCTTATGATTTGGCCAAAAATGAATATATACTTAGCTTGGACAGCGATGAAAGGGTGACGCCTGAATTAGCCCAAGAAATAATTTCTTTAATTGAATCCGGTTTCAAGCACAATGGATACGATATTCCCCACAGAAACTATATAGGAGGGTATTGGATACAATACGGCGGATGGTATCCCAATGCCAAAACAAAACTTTTTAAAAAATCGGAATTCAGATACAAAGAAGAAGAATATCATCCGCCGGCTGTTATGGCAGGAAAACGCATGCGCCTTAAAGGAGAGCTGATTCATTTGGCTTATAAGGACATTGCTGATATGGTTAGTAAGGTAAACCATCAGACCAATTTTGAGGCCAGGAAATGGTTTCGCGATAAAAGAAAGATGTCTCTGGCGCGGGCTATACGCAAGACTATAGATAGGTTTATTAAGGCATTTGTGCTCAAGCAAGGCTATAAGGACGGTTTTACAGGCTTTATGCTTGCGTTAATGGGCGGTTTTTATCAGATACTTGCCTACGCGAAATACGCGGAACTTAAAGAAAAGAGCGAAAAGACATGCTGATTGATTTCCATTCGCACAGCCTGTTAAGTGATGGTGTTTTATTGCCAAGCGAACTTATACGTAGATATGCTGTAGCGGGTTTTGACGCGATAGCCATTACCGATCATGCCGATTCGTCCAATATTGATAATATAGTGGCTTCACTTGTTAAGGTATGCCGGGAAATTAATAAATACTGGGCAATACGCGCTATACCTGGCATAGAACTTACGCATATCCCGCTTGAACAATTTGCTCCTTTGGTAAAATATGCCAGAGAAAACGGCGCGAAGATTATCGTTGCCCATGGGCAAACGCCTGTTGAGCCGGTTATTGAAGGCACAAACAGGGCGGCTATTGAGGCGGGGGTTGATATCCTGGCTCATCCGGGAAAAATCTCTGTTGAGGATAGCCTGCTTGCTAAAAATAATAATGTCTATCTTGAGATAACTACAAGAAAGGGGCATTGCCTGGGTAATTGTCATGTCGCGCGGGTAGCTGTCAATACAAAAGCCTCTCTTGTTATAAATACCGATTTTCATGAACCGCGCAATATGCCAAGCAGGCAATTATTCGCGCGCGTAGCAAGGTCTGCAGGGCTTTCTTCCAAAGACATAGCCGCAATAGATGCCAATAAGGAGCGCTTATTGAATAAAGCGCTTGGCATATAGTATCGCGGGTATCGAGTATTGCAAGCGTCCTATTTCTGGAGTGAGACGAGTATTAGATTCCTCGCTTTGCTCGGAATGACAGGCGTTCTTCGCCTGTCATCCAGAGCGGCACAAGGCGAAGCACGCCTCGGCCGCGAAGGATCTGGGAGTACCCCACCTGTCATCCAGAGCGACAGCCAAGCAAAGCACGCCTCGGCCGCGAAGGATCTGGGAGTACCCCACCTGTCATCCAGAGCGGCACAAGGCGAAGCACGCCTCGGCCGCGAAGGATCTGGGCGTGAAATGAGTACTGGATTCCTCGCTTTGCTCCCAATGACAGAGCCGCTTGAAATAATAAACGTTAGGCATTTATCCAATTATGCTGTTGACAATTCGTTGGATATTTTATATTATTAGATAAAAAGGGAGGGATCGTAAATGATAAAGCATATCGCGTTATTGGCAGTTGCGGCAATTCTTTTTTCCGGTTGCGCGAGTTCAGGTTCCTATAAAAGCAGTGACAGTACTGCCTATAAGAGCCTTGATGTTGCTACTGCCTTGAAATTTGAGGATGTGCCCGTGCCTACAGGATTCAAAATTATCGGCCAGCAATCCTTTACCTTTGAAAATGATGCTTTGCGTGTTGGTATCCTGAAATTTTCCGGCAGGATCAATCCTGACCAGACAGTGACATTTTATAAAGACCAAATGCCGCTTTACAATTGGCACTTTGTTAATATAGTTGAATATGGCAAGCGTATAATGAGTTTTGAAAGAGACGACCAGAATTGCACAATACTCATTGAACCTTCAGGCATGAGCACATTGCTTACAATTTCCGTTGCCCCGAAAGCCGGTAGAGCGGCTACGTATAAACCCATTAAAAAAGAATAGGGGTTTTGTAGATATTGCCGCGCTAAATATGTTATATATTAATGAATATAATTATTGACACAACGCGCTTTGTTTGTTATTATTAAAGTAATTTAAAACGGCTCAGACGCCATAGATGATCTGAATAAGGCAAAGAAAGGGGTGAACTCAAAAAGCCGCAGGGTCATCAAATATATGGTGAGTAATATAGCAAACAATAAGGGCCTAAGTTAGATAACATAGTGCCCATTTAAAATAAAAACAAGGAGATTCACGAATGAGATTATTCACAGTATTATGCGTAGCAGCATTAGTAGTTGCTTTTGCTGTTCCGGCATTTGCTGAAACACAGAATATTAAAGTATCTGGTGACATCAAAGCCGCTTATGTGTATCAGAAGAACCTTGATTACACAGACAACGACAAGAATAACCAGAACTTCTTTGTTCAGCAGGTCGGTTTAAATGTAGAAGCAGACTTAACAGACAATGTATCAACATACGTTCGTCTGATTAATGAAAGGGATTGGGACGGTATCAATTCATCAAGCACAAATTTTGACATCATGTTGGATGAGGCCTACGTAACATTAAAGGAAATGCTTTATGCTCCTTTAACCGTTAAACTTGGCCGTCAGAATATTTGGCTTGGTAAGGGTTTTGTGATCGGTAATGCCGGCGTTTCGCAGTGGGCATTAGGATCACTGCCTTCAACAGTTAGGGAATTAAGCGACTTAACAGCATTTGATGCTGTCAGAGCCACATTAGACTATGATCCCTGGACAGTTGATTTGATCTATTCCAAGATCATTGAAGATGACGTTGCTTCATATGAAGATAGGAATCTTTATGTCGCGAACGTAGGCTATGATTTTACAAAATATGACGCTGAAGCTGAAGCCTATTATATATATGTTCACGACAAGCAGAACCGCACCATAACGGGCAAGACCAATAACCTCCATACTATCGGTTTGAGAGGCAGTTTGGTTCCCTTTGACAACATGAATCTATGGGCAGAAGGTGCTTATCAGTGCGGCGAATATCGCACATCATCGGTTAACGAAACACGCAAGGCCGGTGCGGTTGATGCTGGTATTGATTACACATTTGCTGATGTAAAATGGACACCGAAGGTCGGAGCAGAGTGGACATGGCTTTCCGGTGATAAGGAAGGTACAAACAAATACGAAGCCTGGGATCCTCTCTTCAGAGGTAAGTTTGACAGCTATATTTCTGATTTCAGAAATATTACAAAACTTGCCACACAGGGCGGTAGTATTGCTGCAGCCAATGATTATGGCATGACAAACCAGCAGTCAATCGCACTATTCGGTTCAATTGCGCCTATGACAGATATCACAATGGACGCAAGGTGGACATATCTGTGGCATGATCAGAAGCTGACTTCATCAGGCGATGAAAGCAAGAGGCTTGGCCATGAAATTGATGGTAAGGTCGCTTATGATTACACAGAAGATGTGGAATTCAATGTTATGGGTGGCGTATTCTGGCCAGGTAAGTACTACAAGTCACCTGATAACAAAGCAGCTTCACAGATAATCGCAGGTGTATCAGTAGACTTCTAATAAATTTCTTAGAAGTTAGATATAAAAAGAACCCCCGGGTCAATCCGGGGGTTCTTTTTTGTTGTTGCAAATGTCCTGTTTTAAGGCATCCTTCGTACTATGCCATCCGAAGTAATCCGTATGTGCCGTTCGGAGTGAGAGTATTAGATTCCTCGCTTCGCTCGGAATGACAGGCGTACTTTGCCTGTCATCCTGAGCGGGAACGGCGAAGCAAGTTTCGTTAGCGAAGGATCTGGAAGTGAAATGAGTACTAGATTCTTCGTCGCGCCTTCGGCGCTCCTCTGAATGACAAGCGAGGCGCTCCCAATGACAGAGTGGAGCGCCCGGAATGACAGGCGTTCTTTGCCTGTCATCCAGAGCGACAGCCAAGCAAAGCACGCCTCGGTCGCGAAGGATCTGGGGGTGACCCTTATGTCATCCTGAGCGGAACCGGCGAGACAAGAGTCGTTAGCGAAGGATCTGGGAGTAAAATCAGTACTGTATCCTTCCTCCGCGCCTTAGACGTTTATTTTAAATTGAATTTAATACTACTAATCAATTGACACTCCTATATGTATAGTATTATAATTAGTATAAATAGAAAGGGGTAATTAATGAAAACTTTATATACGTGCCTTCTATTAGGGTTGCTGGTATTTACGGGATGCGCCGGTTTGGAAGCTCCTTCGCCACAGCGTTTTATTCCGCCATGGAGCGGCGCCTCACCTCTGCATTTAGGCGACAGCAAGGACTATGTCCGCGAGCAGTGGGGAGAGCCGGAGTATATTAAAGATTTAGGCCATGACGAAGTAGGCCTTGTTAAAGAAGAATGGGTCTATGCCGGCAGAAAACTGCCTGTCATTGAAATAGAGCCTAAGATGCTCGTTAAAGGCGACAACCTGATATTCGCAGGCCGCGCGCTTGTAGGCTACAAGGAAAAGGACGCGGAATGAGAAATATCCTTTCATTTCTTGTTATTGTAATTACATTTTCAAGCGTTATTTTTTTGCTTTGGCGCCAACGGGTCAGAAATTTTTCTCAGGTAAAAGCAACACTCGGCGGCTATTGGGATGATTCGGAAGAAAAAAGGAGGTTCCGCAGGTTTAAAAAAGAGCTTAATGTGAATTGCAATATACCGGGTAAATCCGGATACACCTATAAAACCTTTACAAAAAACGTTTCGGGAGAGGGCATATGCCTGTCTGTCCCGGAAATGATACCCCAGGGCGGAATAGTTGAGCTGGAGATTGGTATTCCGGACAACAGATATATCAGGCTTACCGGTGAGACTGTCTGGGTCAATGAAATACAGCAAGGCGAAAACGGCATTGAGCGCGTATTCAATGCCGGTATCAGATTTTTAAAAATCAGCGATCAGGACAGGGTTGTATTAAATAATTTTTTAAATGAGATCGCAAGGTAATATATAAATAAGGAGGTAAGGTATGAATGAAACAATCGCCACGTTTAATAAGAATAAGTTTGAGGAGATAAGAATAGGCATAAAAGAATATAAGGGTTTTGACCTTATAGACCTTAGGGTCTGGGTTGATTCAAAAGAGGCCGGTTCAAAGGTACCGACGGCAAAAGGCCTTTCTTTGAACATTGAACTGTTCCCGCAGTTTAAGAAGGCTGTGATGAGCCTGGAAGAGGCCTTAAGAAAAAACAACCTACTCGCTGAATAACCCCCGGCCTCGCGCTGTAAAGAAAGAGGCGGGTTATGCCTGATGAGACAAAAGACCTTGAGCAGATTTTCAGGCTTTGCGCGCAGGGAGATAATAATGCCTGGGCTTTGTTTGTTGAGATGTTTACCCCATTGGTCAACAGGGCCATAAGGCACAAGGCATTGTCTCTTTTTATGCGGCTGTCGTCGGATGACGCAGATGAGATATACCAGCAAACGTTTACCAATATCTGGCGCAGGAAATCGCTTGAGCGCATAGCAAAGGCCAAGTCCATCCCGGCATACCTTACGGTAATTGCTCAACATGCTACGATAGATTTTTTCAGGGAAAACATACACCAGGATAATACTAAACAGGCATGGCGGCAAAACCAGCTTTATCAGCCTCGGCCTGGCATTGGGCCCAGGGATATCGCGGAAGATAATTGCCTTAGCGAAACCATCAATGAATTCATAAAAGGCCTTACCGAAAAGGAACAGCGCGTAATGAGCCTTGAGCTTGTGCATCAATTGAAACACCGCGAAATAGCGTTTATAATGGGTATTCCCGTTAATACGGTCTCAACGATAATATCGCGCTTAAAACAGGCCCTGCGGCAAAGGCTTGAGGAAAAAGGTTATGGGATATGACAGCGAAGAGATAAACCGCAAGGCAGAAGACATTTTACGAAAATCTTTTTTACCTGCGCGATGCCAAAAGGATGCCGGCCCCTGCCCAAGCGATATTGAAATGGCGGATTTCATCAGTAATAATATGGCGCCTGAAGTCCGGGAAAGGATATCGGAGCATGTTCTCTCCTGCGCCAAATGTTTTAATACCGTCGCCATAAGCCTTAAGGCGCTTAACGGAGAAGATTACCCTGTCTATGGCCTGTCCGCGCCTTCGGTCTTGGCCAGAAAACGGGCGGCCGGACTGGCCCGGGCAAATAAGGGAGGCCGTCTTAAGGCTTTCTTAAAACGCAATAGTTTTATGGTTATAGGTTGTATTTTTTTGGCATTATCATTTGCATTTAAAAAATATTTTATGCAATTACTGCTTGTTTCCGGCATATGCGGCATAAAATGGGTAATGGATACCGGCAGTACGAAGGCGCTGATTATGATATACGATACGTGGAGAAACCGTAAAGAATATACCCGTGATGATGATATGGGCGGCAAAGACAGCCGCGGCGCGTATCGGCCGGGGTCAAAAAACAGGCTTTAAAAAATCATCTTAAAAAAATGACAACCGATCGTATATCCATTTCGCTGGTAATACCGGCATATAATGAAGAAAAGGTAATTGCCCAAAACTTAAAAAAAATACTGGCGTATTTTACCGCCAAGAAAATTACTTTTGAAATAATAGTTGTTAATGATGCCAGCTCCGATAAAACCGGAGTTATCGTGGCGGATTTAGCGCGTAGATTTTGTCAGATAAGGGCCATATCAAGCCCGGTCAATAAGGGTAAAGGTTTTAGCGTTAATTGCGGTATGCTTGCCGCGTCTGGGGATTATATCGCCTTTTGTGATGCCGATCTTTCAACCCCCATTGAAGAGCTTGACAAGATGCTTGCCTTGACGGCCGATAATTATGACATTATTATCGGCGAAAGGACGGCAAAAGGGTCTGTAATATTGAACCAGACTGTTATGAGGCGCGGCATGGGAAGGGTCTTTAATTTTATTACGCGCCTGCTTGGCCTGACAAAATTTCATGATACCCAATGCGGATTCAAACTATTTACCCGGAGGGCGGCGCATGACATTTTTAAAATGCAAAAGCATATGGGTTTTTGTTTTGATGTAGAGATTTTGTATCTTGCCGGCCTTTTGGGCTATGCCGTAAAGCCGGTCCCTGTGGTATGGCTGAACAGGAGAGATTCCAAGATAAGGGTTATCAGAGATTCATTAAGAATGCTTTTGGGGCTTTTCATCATTAAAATTAGGGCAATTACAGGCCAATATGAAAAAAGATAGGGCAGTCTATATTGCCGTGTTCGCGTTGATTTCACTGATACTGCTATGCCAGTATCAGGTTCGCGCGCCAAAAAGAGGTTTTTCGGATTACCGCGTATATTATGACGCCGGAAAAGACATGCTTGAAGGCAGAAGTATCTATGAATACAATGCCGATGAGATAACCCCTTTTAAATACGCTCCGGTATTCGCGGTATTTATGGCGCCTATATCGGTATTTAGCAAACCTGTCTCGGCAGGAATATTTTTCACCCTTAACATGTTATGGCTTTTTTTGATCTTTGAGATCTCGCGCCGGATGATATTTTTTGAAAAAATGGCTTCAGGGCGCCAATATCTTGTTTTCGCGGCGGTTTTTTTGATATCATTCAGGTCAATTCTTCATTGCCTGCACAGCGGCCAGGTAGGTATTTTAATAGTCTTTTTGGTTTTATACGGGCTGTTTCTTATAGGCCGCGGGCGTGATATAGCGGCAGGTTTCTTGATAGGTTTTGCCGTTATGATAAAGTATATGCCATTTGTGTTTGTTTTATATTTTTTGGCAAAAAAGAAAATAAAAGCGGCATGCGCCGTGATAGCGGCCATGGCCTTTTACGCTTTTTTACCGTCGGTTATCACGGGTTTTAAGGCCAATATCACGCTTTTGGGGCAATGGCTTCCGCATATCACGTCAACATCTCTTGACGGCGGGTCTTTTCTTGATATTAAAAACCATTCGCTTTGGACCATAACAAGAAGGCTGGCAGGGGCAGGAAACGAGATGCCTGCCTTGATAGCAACAGTTGTTATCTTCATATTGACATTTTATTTAATCTTGAAACCGTCGCCGAAGGATAAGCAAAATAACGGCAAAACGCTTTTTATCCAGAGCGTTGATTATGCCATGCTTTTTATAATCATGGTGCTTTTTAACCCCAATGCCTGGCTTCATAACTTCGCGGCAATGGTATTTCCCCTGACAGTAGTTTTTTATTATCTGTTAAAAGGGGGTTTTAAGGAGCGGGGGGTTCTTTTTCTGCTGATTGCCTCGTTCGTGCTGTCATCGTCGGGAAGTTATTCAATAGCCGGCAAAGCGGCCCAGGCAATGTTTGAATATTATGGAGCGATAATATGTTCAAGCCTTTTGCTGTTCTGGGCGCTTCTAATCATTAAATCAAAAGGATGTGACGCGTGAAAAAAGATATAAAGGTTATTGATGCATCATTTGAAAGTTATTACTGTGTTTTTTTAACACTCTCGTGCACTTTAAGCTGTGAATATTGCGTGCAAAAGATATCCTGCCCGGCGGTCGCTGCGGCGAAATATCCCGTAAGGCGGGGAGCTGATTGGGTTGAGGCATTAAACAGCCTTGCCAACAGGAGAAAAAAGCGTTTTTTAAGGAGAGCCAAACGCAAAAAAATTTCCATAACCGGCGGCGAGCCGACGCTTCATCCTGATTTTGCCTTTATTGTCAATAATCTTGACAGGGACTGGGCCATTACCGTGACATCAAATTTATTTTCACCCTTTTACAGAAATAATTCGTCCATTAAAAGCATAAGCCGGCGCTCGGGCCTGAAATTTAATTTTTCACACCATTTTTTGTATACACCCGTTGATAAATTCATAGATAACCTTAAAAGAGTAAAAGACGGGGGGCTGTATGTCCATATTATATTTATCGTTGCCCACCCTGACCATATTGACGACGTCAAAAGATACCGTGACAAACTGCTAAAGGCTCATCCGCTGGTAAAGCTCCAGCGCTTTACGGGCTATTACAAAAATACCCTGTATCCTGTTGAAAACGGTTACGATATTGAATGTCAACAGCAGGACGGGATACGCAATTATGCCGATTACAGGCAGGGATTCAGCCAAAAGAACAAAGAAGATATGTTTTGCCGCATGGGCAAGGTATTGTTTGCCCCAAACGGAGATATATATAATTGCCATTACAAGCTTTATACCGCGCACAATGATAAATTTGGCAATATATTCAGCAAAGGATTAAACATCAGCATGCCTTCCGATTTTTTCCTCTGTCATGATTATGGATTTTGCAACCCATGTGACTCGGAAGGGCACGCGTTTAAAAAACCCGGCGCCAAAGAAGCCTTTAACATATCTTTTTAGCCTTGTATGAAAAATATACTGATTATCGGGCATTCCAATATCGGCGATGTTTGCTATAATATGGCCGTTGTGCGGCCTTTGAAAGATGCCTATCCCGGCGCTGTGTTGTCTTTTGTGACATCGCCGCGCTGCCGCGAACTCGTGGAAGGATACAGAGGCATAGATAATGTGATAATCTATGACAGGAGCGGCGCGGACAAAGGTTTTATAAACCAGGCCAGGTTTGTCATGGGTTTAAGAAAAACAAACTTTGACCTGGCAATCGCGCTCAAAAGCTCTGCCAGATATGTTTTTTTGCGCTCACGTTCGGTATGGAGCGTTGGGAACAATAAAAATGCCCATATACACCCTGTTGATAGATATCTTGCCCTGTTAAGGCAAAATGGGATAAATTGCCCTTCGGCGCGTTTTGATTTTGCTCTCGCGCGAAAAGACGAAGATTTCGCCCTTGATTTTTTTAAAAAAAATAATATCAGGCAAGGCGAGGCCATCGCCGGTATAATGCCTTTGGCGGCATGGACGCTCAAAAGCTGGCCTGTTGAAAGATGGAACAGCTTAGCGGACAGGTTAAAGCGCGAAAAAGGCTTGAAAGTAATCGCCCTTGGCAAGAGTGACGGGAGTAAATTCTCAAGCACCGTATTGTCATCGCTTTCGGCCGATATAATAAGGGCGGGCCAGACTACTTTAGAACAGGCCATCGCCTTAATAAGTAAGTGCAATGTCTTTATCGGGCCTGATTCAAGCCTTTTACACATTGCCAGCTGTATGGGCATCAATAGCATAGGCCTATACGGCCCGACATCTATTGATTGTTTTTATCCGTATTTTCACCGCCATAACATAGTAAGGGCCGCAAAAACTTTGCCATGCATGCCGTGCTGTCCGGGGATGAATGTAGTTTGCAACAAAGACGTGATAAGGCATGATTTTGGCCCGTGTATGCAGGAGATAAGGGTTGATGAGGTTTTTGATAAAATCATGAAAATAACAGAAAGGGCACGCGGATAATATGAAAATACCCGCTATATTATGCGTAATGATATTGATATTTGCTGTCAATACCTGCTCTTTTGCCGAGGACAAACCGCAAAATCAAAGCGTGGGTCCCAAACCGGGTATGGAATTTAAAAAGGTAGGTTCTGTAAACCGGCTTGTGCCGGAAGGAACGCAAGTAACTGATGTTAATGGGCTAATAATATTTGAAAGTATTGATGAGTTTACTGCCCGCAGGTTTCTTGAGACAAATTCTCGCCTTGAAAACATAGAAAACCGCCTTGACAACTTTGATTCCCGCCTTAAGGATATTGAAAACTGTCTAAATGATAGGTCATAACGCGGCTTAAAAGGCTATAGGGGTGGCTCATGTGTCATTCCGAGCCTCGCTTGTCATTCCGAGCGTTACCACTGTCATTCAGAGGAGCGCCGAAGGCGCGACGAAGAATCCAGTACTCATTTCACCCCCAGATCCTTCGCTAACGACTCTGGCTTCGCCGGTTCCGCTCTGGATGACACATGGAGTACGCCTTGTCATTCAGAGGAGCGCCGAAGGCGCGACGAAGAATCCAATACTCGTCTTACTTCCGCAAATAGGACGCCTCCAATACCGCGCATATAATTCACTTGACAAAATAGACAATTATGGTAATTTATTACCATAATTATGGTGAAAATATGATATCTTTTCGTTCTAAAATAACAATAAAATTGCTGGATTATTTTTTTCTTAACCCCGATGCCCAGGCTTACATTAATGAGTTGGCCAGGATTTTAGAAATTGACCCTAAAAATACCGAAACCAAGCTTAAGGAATTGGAAAAAGGAGGCCTCTTAAAAAGTGAGTTTCGTGGAAAGCAAAGATATTATTTCCTTGCGAAAAATAATCCGATTTTGGAGCATTATCGCCAAATATTCTTAAAAACCTACGGTATAGAGAAAAAACTTAGCGATATGGTTAATAGGATCAAAGGGCTTCAGGAAGCTTATTTATTCGGTTCATACGCGGCTAACAAAATGGATTCTTCAAGCGATATAGATATTTTAGCTATTGGCACACATTCTGTTTTGGAATTGCAAAGAGCCATCGCTATATTACAGAAAGATACAGGCCGCGAATTTAATGTGATAAACTTAAGCGATAAAGAGTTTGAGAAGAAAAAAAAGGGTAAGAACCCTTTTCTGAACAATATTTTTAAATCTAAAATCATAAAGCTTAAATGAGACAAGATCGTTTGTCATTCCGAGCATCCCTATTGTCATTCAGAGGAGCGCCGAAGGCGCGACGAAGAATCTAGTACTCTCACTCCGGACGGCACACGGAAGTCACACCCAGATCCTTCGCTAACGACTCTTACTTTGCCGGTTCCGCTCTGGATGACAGGCGAAGAACGCCTGTCATTCCGAGCGAAGCGAGGAATCCAATACTGACTTTCAGGCGGGTCACCCTCTGTCATTCCGAGCACCACTTCTGTCATTCCGAACGTCACCACTGTCATTTAAGAGGAGCGCCGAAGGCGCGACGAAAAATTCAGTACTCATTTCACTCCCAGATCCTTCGCGGCTGACGCGTGCTGCAATTATCGCCGCTCTGGATGACAGGCGTATGACGCTTGCTCCGCCTTCGGCCACTCTGGATGATAGGGGGCATTTCCATTGAGCACATAGGGTGTGTCCAAATAGGACGCCTGCAATACATATACTGACACATGGGTCAGCCCAGACGTAACCCCGTTTTAAATAGTTCTTGATATATATAATCTTTTTTGATAATATATATCCACATGAAGAAGAAAAAAATATCTGCTGGTGATCAAATTATTGCGCAGACTTGTTATTTTAGTGATATAAAAGGTTATAAATACAAGCTGTATCCTGATACTTGTAAACATATCCGATTAATGCACCCAGAAATTGAAAACCCGGTTACATTTATACAAAAAGTTTTTGACAAAACATTTGCTATATATGAAAGCACGAAGAGTAGAGAAATTTATCTTTATTACAATATAAAAAGTAAGAGCCTTTATCGTGTGGTCGTGGCAAACATTATTAATAGAGTTATAAAAACTGCTTATATTAGTGATAAATTGAAGAAAGGTGATTTAATATGGATAGACAAAAGCCTTTTGCTCCACTAAGAATGGCCTACGATAAAACAGCGGATGTGCTTTATTTGTGCTTAGGCGTTCCTAAAAAAGGAATTAGTGACATGGATGAAAACGGTATTATAATTAGAAAAGACCCTATAACTAAAAAAGTTTTTGGGTTAACCATAGTGGACTTTCAAAAAAAGTTTTCATCTAACAAGCCCAGAATGATAAATAAGCATTTGATGGGTATATTCCAAATGGCTTAACCCGCATCTGTAGCACCATAAGTAGCTTCTTCTTAAGAGGTTGCTTTTTTTGCCGCTCTGAATGACAGATGGCAACTTCTGTCATTCCGAGTACCACTTTTGCCATTCCGAAAGTCACCACTGTCATTTAAGAGGAGCGCCGAAGGCGCGACGAAGAATCCAGTACTCGTTTCACTCCCAGATCCTTCGCGGCTGACGCGTGCCGCAATTATCGCCGCTCTGGATGACAAGTGGGGCACCCGTTGTCATTCCGAGCGAAGCGAGGAATCTAGTACTGATGCTCTGGATGACAGAGGGGTCACACCCAGATCCTTCGCGGCTGACTCTTGCCTCAATGATCGCCGCTCTGGATGACACACGTATGACGCTTGCCCCGCCTTCGGCGGCTCTGGATGACAGGCGTATGACTCCGGCCTCGCCTCGTGACGCTCGCAAGGGCAGAGGGGGCCTTCGGCAAGATATTAAAGCCATGCGCGGGTATCAAGACTGCGATAGCTTACGGCTTCAGCAATATCCTCAACATCAATCACAGGCCTTGCCGCGATATCAGCTATGGTTCGTGCCACCTTGAGAAGTTTGGCATATCCTCTAGCGCTTACAAACAATTCATGCATAGCTTGTTTCAGTATAGAAGAGGCCTCTTTTGTGAGCGCGCATACTTTTTCTATATCCTTATATGAAATCCGCGCGTTCAGGGCATATCTATTTCCGCGATAACGCGCGCTCTGTATGGCCTTGGCATTGTCAATTCTTGATTTTATCGCGGAAGATGACTCAATGCCTGATTCCGACGATAACTGGTCGTAATCAATCGGGCTTATCTCAACATGCATATCTATGCGGTCTAAGAGAGGGCCTGATATTTTAGATAAATACTTGTGGACCTGATGGGGTGTGCATACGCAGGTCTTTTTGGGGTGTGTCAGATATCCGCACGGGCAGGGATTCATGGCGGCAACAAGCATGAAATCGCATGGATATGTGACTGATTTGCCGGCGCGTGTGATGCGGATAACCTTGTCCTCAATAGGCTGTCTAAGCGCCTCAAGGACATCGCGCCTGAATTCCGGAAGCTCATCAAGAAAGAGCACGCCATTATGGGCAAGGCTTATCTCGCCGGGGTTTATATAATTTGACCCGCCTCCGAGCATGCCGGCATCGGATGAAAAGTGATGCAAGGCCCTGAAAGGCGGCCTGGTAATCAAGCTTTTGTTATTAAGTAAGCCCTGGATACTATAAACCTTGCTCGTCTGGATAGACTCTTCATTGGTCAGGGCGCCCATAATGGTAGGGATACGCTGGGCAAGCATTGTCTTGCCGGTGCCAGGAGGGCCTATAAACAATATATTGTGGCCGCCGGCTACGGCAATTTCTACAGCCCTTTTAGCGTGATAATTACCTCTAATATCGGAAAAATCCATATCATTATTTTCATTATTATCAGCCGGCAAAGCAGGCCAAACTCTTGGCTCGGGCAATGTGCCATTGGCGATATAGCTGACGGTTTCAGCAAGGCAGGAAACAGGCATTAATCGGGCATTATTTATCGCGCGCGCTTCGGGCATGTTTTGCCAGGGCAGGATAAGTTCCGTATCAGGCGTTTCTTTAATATCATCTGCCACGCAAAGCATACCGTTTACCGGCCTAAGGCTTCCGTCAAGAGAAAGCTCTCCGCAAAATACCTTGCTGTCCAAGGCCTTCTGGCTGATCTTGGACTCGGCAGACAATATTGCTATGGCAATGGCAAGGTCAAACATCGCGCCTTCTTTACGCAGATGGGCAGGAGCGAGATTGACGGTTATTTTTGAGCATGACATCTTAAAACCTGAATTTTTTATAGCAGACATGACTCTTTTGGCAGATTCGCGGCAGGCGGCATCAGGAAGGCCTACTATGGTAAATGACCGTATGCCGCTTGAGATATCAACCTCAACGTCTATGTGGCGTGAACTTGTTCCGGTTATTGTCCTTGATTGGCATTTGGCAAGCATCTGCAGGCTCCTCTGGCAAAGGTTTCTGGCCATTTTTTATATAATTGATAGGGCTGTTGGCTGTCTTTTTAGCTTTAAAAGGCATCCTGAATATGTGTTATGGTGTATCTTTTCCCGAAAAAACGTTTATTATGAATGATTCCTATGGCGTCAAAACGAACGGGGACATTATCAATACGATTGTTCATAAGCCATATCTGCGCAAGGGTCTTAATGCGTTCAATTTTTAGAGGAGTAATTGAATCCAGCGGGTCTTCAAAAAAACCCTCCCGGATGCTTCGCACTTCAACAAAGATAAATATCGGGCCTCTTTTGGCAATAATATCAAGCTCCCCTGCCCGGCAGTAATAATTGCGCCCGATTATCTTGAATCGCTTACGCCTCAAATATCTAACGGCAATGCCTTCGGAAATTTTGCCAAGAGAGAGCCTATTGGCAAACTGTCTATCAGTCATCCTGGAAAGCAGAGAGCACCAATTCGCTCAATTTGTCTTTTAAGGAGTCATTATTAACAGAAACCCTATTATGCCATTTGCCGTCTTTGCCTAATTCCTGCGGCATGCTGACAAATAAGCCGTTTTTGCCGGAAACTATTCGTAACCCTTTTACAATAATACAGTTACAGATAGAAATATCAGCAAAGCCTTTTAATGCCCCATCGCCCTCAAGTTTATACAACCTTTCCACGTTTACATTAATATTTTGATCCATGTTCCCCCCTTTCTTTAGAGGTTTTGCTCCATCCCGGCAAAGAGGAGGAAGCGGTTTTGATTTGTCTTTATTTGTATTGACGCAGGTTTAATAAATTTTCTTTCAGATATTTTAGATATTTTCATAAAAAACGTTGACAATTTTTGAAATAATGATATATTTGTAGTAAAGTATAACTATTTAATAAGATTTTAAAAACCATCTGTCGTTTGAAATCTCCAAACAAACGGCCAAAGGGTAGTTATGTTTATAAGAAAAATAAGCTTAATACTTGTAATATTATACGCGATAGGATGCCAGTCCGGCTCGACCTATGCCCAGGATAATAAAATCAAGGGTTATAAAAATCTGTGGAAAAATAATGACTATCTTTATAATAAGATGGCCATAGATCTGGTAAACGGCAAGGCCAATACAATCTCCGTTGACAAGATGTCGCAACTGCTTAAAAAATATAATATTGTCCAGTTTGATAATCAAATAAATCCTTCGGAAATGAGGGTAATCACCAATGAAATAGCTTATGGTATGATAAAAGATTATTATCTGCCTCGTTTTGAAGACAAGATAAAGGTATATAAAAAATCACTTGAATTATCCAAAGTAGCTGACCCGGTAGTTATAAACCATGCCAATATTGCCAGAAATGCCTATAATTATAACGCGAGCCTGATTGTGCCTGTCAATAATGCCACCATAACACAGGATAAGCATATTGACGCAATGCACTGGCCCGGTATGCAGTCACAGGTATCTTCGGCTATTGAAAAATTATGGATAGGCAGGATACAGGCGCTTTCGCCCGCGGCGGCAGTAAAGATCTATGAAAACACGGGCCTTACATCAGCGCTTAGCGCTTTGAAAAAAGTATATGACGGAAGCAGCTATGCCGGCGTGGAACCCGCGTTCAATATTAGCAATACCAAACTTGATAATGCTATTAACAGTGTGTTTGAATCGTGGCAGTCAAGGGGTATAATAAATCCGGAAAAACTGCCCTCTCTGGCAGGCCTTCTTAAACGCTATATCATATTAAGCAGTGGCGAGGACATAAATAAATTAGCCAAAGATATAAGAAAGTTTGAAGATTTGGACTCACTCCATAAAGCGCTTATAACAAAGATAAATATGGTTAGCCAGAATATTAAGCAATACAACCCGTCGGATTACGCGGCAGTGGCAATGCTCCAGGGCGTATTAACAGACATATCATATGAATCGTCATTGATATCCAGCCAAGACGCAAAATTAGAGCGGCAGTAAGCGGGGCTAGAGTAGGCCGTGTGTCACAAGAGTGACTCATGTGTTACGGTCGGACGAGTATTAGATTCTTCGTCGCGCCTTCGGCGCTCCTCTGAATGACAGGCGTTGTCCGCATGTCACAGGGGCACTCGGAATGACAGAGGGTGACCCGTGTGTCATCCAGAGCGGCGGACGGCGGGGCAAGCGTCATACGTGTGTCATCCAGAGCGGCAATAATTGAGGCACGCGTCAGCCGCGAAGGATCTGGGAGTGAAATGAGTACTGGATTCTTCGTCGCGCCTTCGGCGCTCCTCTGAATGACAGGCGTTGTCCGCGTGTCACAGGGGCACCCGGAATGACATGGGTGTGAAACAGCAGGGGATGTCAACAAATGAAACAATATTTTGTTTACATCATGACGAATCATTCCAAGACATTATACACCGGCGTTACAAACAATTTAGAAAGACGAGTGCTTGAGCATAAAAATAATTCAAACAAAGGTTTCACTAAAAAGTATAACATAGACAAATTGGTATATTACGAAACAACAGATAATATAGAAGACGCTATTACCAGGGAAAAGCGGATTAAGGGCTGGAGCAGAGAGAAAAAAATAGCTTTAATAGAAACGCTTAACCCTAATTGGCATGATTTGAGTAAGTATTAGATTCTTCGTCGCGCCTTCGGCGCTCCTCTGAATGACAGAGGGTGACCCCGTGTGTCATCCAGAGCGGCACGAGTCGGGGCAAGCGTCATACGCCTGTCATCCAGAGCGGCAATAAGCGAGGCCAGCGTAGGTCGCGAAGGATCTGGGAGTGAAATGAGTACCAGATTCCTCGCTTCGCTCGGAATGACAGGCGTTCTCCGCCTGTCATCCAGAGCGGCGATAAGCGAGGCCAGAGTAGGCCGCGAAGGATCTGGGATTGACCCGCGTGTCATCAAAAAAATTATTTCGTTTTTTTAAAAAAAATTATTGACTAATTCATGCTTATCTGATAAAATAAATAAACTTTTTAAATACCGCAAAAAACCTTAAAGGAGAAAAACAATGACTAAACGATTATCTATAATATTAACCACTGTCATATTAGTTGCCGCTTTTAGCGCAACCGCCTGGGCGCAAATGCTTTCGGCGGATCTTCCCGACATCCAGGGCCTTAAAATAGGCGATACCAACGCGCGCCTGCATGTCGGCATGAAAACAAGCTTAATCTACGATGATAATATATACCTGTCAAAAGATAATGAAAAAGACGACCTTATAACAGTCCTTGAACCTATGGTTGCTGTTGTAGCGCCTTTTGGCGATAACCGCTTTATCGCGGAATACAAATTCAGCCAATATCTCTATGCTGATTACACCAAAGAAGACCACCCGGATCATTTGGTAAAGGGTTTGATTGAGATAAATATGACTGATTATCAACTCACCCTTGCCGAGCAATATCAGCGCTTTACAAACCGCGCCAATATGGAAGATTCCTCGCGCATAAGACAGCAAACCAATAACTTCAGGGCGGGTATTGCCACAGTCAATGAAAACAGGCTTGGCTTTGACATAGGCTACCGCAACAGGGTAGAGGATTATATCAGCAATCAGATAATCACCGGTAATATGAAATATGACGACAAGGACAGGATGTATCATATAGCTGATATTCAGT
This sequence comes from Candidatus Omnitrophota bacterium, assembly GCA_028716165.1. NCBI lineage: Bacteria > Pseudomonadati > Candidatus Omnitrophota > Candidatus Omnitrophota bacterium. The sequence goes on along the minus strand of JAQUQI010000002.1, from coordinate 183,316 downwards.
TGCTTTACAGGTTTGCCCCAAAGACATCATTAATACTTGAAACAGACCTCGGCTGGATACGTTATGACAATGACTACAACTCCGATTCATTCTATGTTGAACCTCTAATCGGAATCAAAGGCGAGATCACCAATAAGATAACAGCTAATATCCGCGGCGGTTACAGGCAGCAGGAATACGAGACATCAAGCCTTGTTATAAACGAAGATTTTGAAAGCGCTGTTGTCCGCGGCGGCATTGACTTCCAGATGACAAAAGACGATATGCTCAACCTGGCAGTTGAAAGAAGCGCCTATGAATCAACATACAAGACTATAAATTACTACGAAGGCACATCCGGCATCCTAAAATATACTCACGCTTTTTCCAAGAAGCTGTCACTGTCGCCATACGGCACATACCAGTGGCACCGTTACCCTAAGGAAACCACCGAGGACTCCGATACCAAAAAGAGGCGGGATAAGATATTTGGAGGCGGAGTTTCCCTCAAATATCTTATGCGTGAATGGGTAGCGTTTGAGGCAAAATACGACTACAAGGAAAAAGATTCAAATTTTGACAAATTTGATTACAAGGACAATGCCGTCACGGTATCAGCTACAATAGGCTTCTAAAACATGCGGCGTATAACGGTAATCATTCTACTTTTGTCTTTAGGCGTTGTCCCATGCCTGGCGCAGAGCCCTGAATACAGGCTCCAGCCCACCGATGTCCTCAAGATAACAGTCCACGACCAGGTGGATCTTGATACAACCACCCGTATCACAGCCGAAGGATATATCACGTTTCCCCTTATAGGAAAGGTCAAGGCCGAGGGCCTTACCGTGCGCGAGCTTGAAGCAGAGATAAAAAGACTGCTTGAGCTTGATTATCTTGTCACGGCACAGGTCCTTATTTTTATACAGGGCTATCATACAAGGCAGGTATCTGTCCTCGGCGAGGTCAATCTGCCGGGTAAATACGATATGCCCGAGGAAAAGACTGTAACACTATTGCAGGCAATTGCCATGGCAGGGGGCTTTACCAAGGACGCCCTGACCAATGAGACACAGGTCATGCGCGAAAAAAACGGCCAGACGCAGACAATGATAGTGCGCGTAAATGATATTACTAAACGAGGCATGACCGAAAAAGACATGGCAATAGAGCCCGGAGACGTTGTATTTGTTCCGGAGAGCTTTTTTTGGGTATCGGTTATAGGTGAGGTCAATACTCCGGGTAAATACAATATACCGGAGGAAAAAAGTATAACACTGCTTGAGGCAATTGCCCTTGCCGGCGGATTTACCAAGGACGCGGATATTAACCAGACACAAATTATGCGCGTCACAGACGGGCAGACCAAAACCATTATCGTAAGAGTATCCGACATTACAAAGAAGGGCCAGAAAGACCAGGACATAGCTATAGAGCCGGAAGATGTGATATTTGTTCCGGAGAGTTTCTTTTGACATTTATGCCGGGTGGCAGTACTAGATTCCTCGCTTCGCTCGGAATGACAGCGGAGTGACCCGCGTGTCATCCAGAGTGGCGGAAGGCGGGGCAAGCGTCATACGCCTGTCATCCAGAGCGGCGGAAGGCGGGGCAAGCGTCATACGCCTGTCATCCAGAGCGGCGATAATTGGGGCCAGCGTTAGCCGCGAAGGATCTGGGCGTGACCCGCAGACCGTCCGGAGCATCAGTACTAGATTCCTCGCTTCGCTCGGAATGACAGCGGAGTGACCCACGTGTCATCCAGAGCGACAGAAGGCAAAGCACGCCTCGGTCGCGAAGGATCTGGGCGTGACCCACGTGTCATCCAGAGCGACAGAAGGCAAAGCACGCCTCGGTCGCGAAGGATCTGGGCGTGAAATAAATTGACCCGCAAACGACCAGCGCCTTATAACACAGGACAGTCATGGATACACAACAAGTAGAACAAGAAATACGCCTTAGCGATTATTTTGTCATACTGCGGCGCAGGTTTGCCATAGCGTTTCTATTCTTTTTTATCGTTGTGGCGACAGTGACAACGGTAAGCTTCATGATGACTCCCATATACCGCGCCACGGCCGTATTACTAATTGACCTTGAAAGCCCCGATGTCCTGACGTCCACAGGCTCGGTTGAACTGCAATCACAAAACTACTATTCCTACAAAGACTATTTCCAAAGCCAGCAGCAGATAATTACCTCGCGCGCCTTGATAAATAAGGTATTTATAGAATCAGGCTTAAACAATTCTGAAAAATACCTTAAATCTACCGACCCATTAAATAAATTCCTTAAAACCATAAAAGCGGAACCGATACGCGATACCAGGCTTTTAAAGCTTTCTGTTGACAATGAAAACCCTGAAAGAGCCGCCCGTATCGCAAACCGCATAGCAGAGCTCTATGTCCTGCGTAACCTCTATTATATCTCCCGCGACGAGATAATGAACCTTTTGAAGAATGAATATCTAAAACTTGAGGCAAAGCTTGCGGAATACAGTAAGATGTACAAGAACAAACACCCGAGAATGATACGCCTTAAAGAGGAGATAGATGAGCTTGTTAAGAGGATAGAAGGGGTAAAGACATATGATTTTAGCTATGACACTACAGACGACGGCGCCGGGCACGAGACAAGGCATGCCCTGCAGGGCCTTAAGGCCAATAATGTAAGCATCCAGGACCCGGCAAAAATACCTATAGAGCCAGAAAAGCCTAAGAAAATGCTTAATATTCTGATGGCGATTGCTATAGGCATGTTTGGCGGTATCGGCATGGCGTTTTTCATTGAATACTTAGATGATGTAGTCAGAGACTACGAAGACCTGGAGCGGATTGCGCAATGGCCTCTGCTTGGCGGTATCCCCAAAATTACCGCCCAGGGCGAGAGGCTTTCAGAGTTTAAAAGAGATAAGTTTGCCCATCTAAAGCCCAAAGAGCCCGCTTCAGAGGCATATCGCTGTATCAGGACAAGCATATTTTTTACATCCACCCAGGAAAATCCAATAAGAGTTTTGCTTGTTACAAGCCCTGGCCCGCAAGAAGGCAAAACAACTACCCTGTGTAATCTCGGCATTGTTATGGCGCAGGCAGGCAAAAGAGTGCTGTTAATTGATGCTGATATGCGCAAACCGCGCCTACACGGCATCTTTAAGCACAAAAACACAAAAGGCCTAAGCGACATCTTATCCATGCAGGCGAATATGGATGATACCATACAGCAATCGGAGATACCCAATATCAGCTTTATAACGGCAGGCACAACGCCTCCCAATCCTTCGGAGCTTCTTTCAAGCCATAAGGTGAAGGAACTCATAACATTAGCCAAGAAGAGCTTTGACGTTATCATATTTGATACCCCGCCTACAGCGGTAGTAACAGATGCTATAATACTTTCGCGCGTGGTAGACGGCATTGTTATGGTAGTGGAAAGCGGAAAGACCTCCAAGAGGGCATTGCCGCGCATATTCAAGGTCCTGCAGGATTCCAAAGCCAAGGTTATTGGCGTTATCTTAAACCGTCTTTCCCCTGCCTCAAGCAATTACTATTATTACCACTCATATTATTACGGAAAAAAGTGACCCGCAGACCGTCCGGAGCAACAGTACTAGATTCCTCGCTTCGCTCGGAATGACAGCGGCGTGACCCGCCTGTCATCCAGAGCGGCACGAAGCGAGGCCAGAGTCATACGCCTGTCATCCAGAGCGGCACGAGGCGGGGCAAGCGTCATACGCCTGTCATCCAGAGCGGCAATAATCGGGGCCAGAGTCAGCCGCGAAGGATCTGGGCATGACCCCCTGTGTCATCCAGAGCGGCAATAATCGTGGCCAGAGTCAGCCGCGAAGGATCTGGGCATGACCCCCTGTGTCATCCAGAGCGGCACGAGGCGGGGCAAGCGTAGGCCGCGAAGGATCTGGGTGTGAAATAGGTAACTGCTCTTTTACAATTGATATCCCAAAATAAGCTGTGTTATAATAGTTTCAAATGGCACATAATAATATCCCCGCGGCACTATTGGCCGCGGCATTGTCATTTACTTTTATCGCGCCTGCCAAAGCCGGCTCACTGGGCGATACCCAAGTTTCTTTCTCAACCGGCAAAAGGTCCCAGACAGACGGCACGGATGAACGCGACCTAAGCGGAGACTACAGCTTTTACCAATACGCCCTCACTGCCAAAGCCACCCCCTCGGATGATATATCCTATAAGATAAGTTTTAAGGACTATCGCAAAGAGTTTGACCAGTCCGATGATTCTCTTGACAACAGAACGCTCCAATATAATGCCCGTTTTGCCATGCCATTACATAAAAAAGAGGATCTGTCATTAAAATTTGCTATAGACTATAATCTGCGCCTTAAGAGATATAAAAACAATCCAAACCAGGAATACGATAATAACACTATCTCCGCGGCGCTTGGTATCAAGACTTTTAAGCATTATTCACTGGGTATATCGGCAGGAATCAATGACTATGACTATGCCAAAAAATCATCCCAAGACCAGCGCAAGGCTTTTTTTAAGGTAAGCCCCTCTGCCAAGTTCTTTGATGAAAGGCTGGCGCTGTCGGGTTATTACCGCAGAAACGAGGTCTGTAATTCCGGTAAAAGAGACGATTATTCGGAAGATATTATGTCATTAAAATCGTCTATGAAGCTAAATCTTCCGTTTTTATATAAAATAGGCGGTAGTTTTTCCTATGGCAGAAATGACACCCGAGATGACGAGGAAGACAGAGAGGATGACCTTAGATTTGAATATAAAAAATGGGACATCAGCACATATCACAGGCTCTCTAACAGGATAGATTCGCGCTTGACATACGGCCGGCAAGACAGGCGATATTTAACGTCCTCTGACAGCTATGACAACTGGCTGATAAAAAACAGGACGAGATTTGGCCTGGTGAAAAAAGGCTTGTTTCATACGGACATGATATTAGGATACGAGCACAGAGAAACAAGCTTTTTAAGTAACAATTCACTTAGCTATAATAAGAATGGCTATAACGCGGGCCTGGCATTTTCGCAAATGGGGCAGTGGTCAGTCAAGCCGGCAGTCACTTTTACAGATTACAAATACCGGCCGCTGTCTCCAAGAAATGAAAAACAGTATAAGGCTGAAATATCATGTAGTAAGTATATCGGCTCAACAGATAATACCCTTGAGCTTGACTATTGGTATAAATGGAAAAATTACGAGTATAAGCCGAACATAGAACAATGGGCTGTAAATATTTCATATAGCGCGAGGTTTTAACGCCGCGTGAATCCTGCTATGTTCATATATTAATGTAACTATTTTATAAAAAGTATATGTATAATAATAAAAATAGTTTTGCATATCAAAGTGCTCACACGTTTTTAGCAAGAGTTGTTGTTGTGGGAGCGGTTTTTTTATCGGGGCTTATCATCGCCAGACTGTTGGGACCCGATGGGAAAGGCATAGTATCACTATTTCAGGCATTGACCGCGATAGTATTGCCTCTTGCTGAATTAGGGATAAGACAATCAACAGCTTTTTTTATTGGTAAGAAAGAATATCCTGAAAGCGATATTTATTCAAATATGCAAGGCATCTACTCAACCGCTTCAATTACATCAGTAGTATTGCTTTGTATCATGTATTGGAATTTAGGATATTTTCAGAAATATAATTTTTTTGTGTGTATTCCGTTCATATTAATAGCTCCTTTTACCCTTTTTGAAAGTTATCATAACGGAGTTTTTATAGGCAATAAGATGGTTGACAAAATTAACTACGCGGCGCTTGCGGATAGATGCTCTACGGTTTTTTTGCTGGTGATATTCATATGGTTTTTAAAATTGGGCATATTAGGCGTAGGCATTAGTTATCTCGCAGGTAAACTTTTTGGTTTTGCAGTTATATTTTATTGGTTGATAAGAAGGATATCATTTAGTCCAGCCTTTAACGTATCGCTATGGAAAGGGCTTATCGGCAAAGGAGTAGTTTTCGCTGTCGCTTTATTTGTCATTCAGATCAATTATCGCCTAAATACTATTTTATTAGGGTATTTCAAAGACGCAGGCAATGTCGGCATATTTAGCATTGGGGTTAATTTTGCAGAGGTATTAAAAGAGATCCCCCTGGCTCTTGGCCTTGTCCTGTTTTCGCGCTCGGCAAACTGGAACGCTGACAGCGCCAAAGAAAGCATCAACAAAGTTATGGTTTTGGCAAGAATATTGCTGTTTCTTATGGTATTCATCTCTATTATATTAGGAATAGCTGTTTATTTTTTGATACCATTTTTATATGGCCAAGAATTCACTCCCAGTGTTACCGTTACGCTGTTCTTACTGCCTGGTATTGTCATGCTGTCTGTTTTTTTAATATTAAATCTATTTATGGCAGGCCAGGGAAGGCCAGATATCGCCATCAAGGTTTTTATTCCTGCAATACTCATAAACCTGTTTATAGGTTTTTGGATTATCCCTTTATGGAACGCTAATGGCGCCGCGATAGCTTCTTCAGCGAGTTATTGTTGCGCGGCAATATTTTACGTATTTATATTTTGTAAAATGTATAATGTGCCTGCCAAAGATGTCCTTATATTACAGCCGTCGGATATTCTGCGCATTAAATCATATTGCAAAAATAACAAACAATTAAATGAACATTTTACATAATCAATTAATGTCCAACTACACGACTTTGCGTATAGGAGGCCCTGTAAAAAATCTTTATATACCAGAAAATGAACAAGAATTAATTAATCTGGTTAAAGAACTTGATTCTAACAAAACTTTGTATCGCATAATTGCTAATGGGTCCAATATACTTGTTAACAGCAAAGGATTAAAACGGGATATTGTTTGCGTCACAAAAGCCTGTAAAACAATAGTTGTAGACAATCAGAATGTTTACGCGGGCTGTTCCGTCAATTTACAGGCCTTTATTAATATGTGCGTAAAGCATAACTTGTATGCTTATGAATTTCTTGCATCCGTTCCGGGAAGTATAGGCGGAGCTGTATATATGAATGCCGGTAGAGGCAAGTGTTATGGAAATAGTATTTCCGACTACATTTCATTTGTGCGGGTTTTTGACGGCCGCGGCATTACTGATATCCCAAAAGAACAATGTGGTTTTTCATACCGAAAATCTGTTTTTCAAAATAGGAATTGGATTATCCTTGGGGCAATGTTCACTCTTAAAAAACAAGACGGCGGATATAGTCAAGATAAAATTAAAGACAGGCTTGCATACGCGCGCCGCTATCAGGATCACGGTATGCCAAATGCCGGTAGTATATTCAGCAAGGGTAATCGTGGAGTTTTTTCCTTGTTAAAAGGATTCCGGTATGGAGGAGCGCAATTTTCCAAAAAAACAGCCAATTGGATCAATAATATTAATAACGCCTCATCGCCAGACGTGTTGTTCCTGATTGCTGTTGCAAGGCTACTAAATTATATGGTATTTTGCAAAACATCTGTAGAAATAAACTATTGGCCCGATTAACATAATATATGAAAAAAAAGATAGGTATTCTTACATATCATCACGTTATCAATGAAGGCGCGGTATTGCAAGCATACTCACTGGCCCAAAATCTAAAACGGCTTCTACCTGACGATACCGTAGAGGTTATTGACTACCGGCCATTTTCCGTAGAATTATATTATTTATTAACTTCTTTTATCGCACGCGATTTCAGCTATGTATTTGATAAAATAAGACGTTATATTTTAATAAAGCGTTTCATCAAAACCATGCTCCCGTTAACCAACACTAAATTAATTTCTAATAATTACTCCAAAGCTATTAAATTTATCCGATCTCATCGCTATGATTGCATTATTGTAGGCAGTGATGAAATATGGAAAATCGGAAAATTCGCGCCTTACAGGCCATTTCCAAATGCTTACTGGCTAAATAAGGATTTATCGTGTTGTAAAATCGCTTATGCCGCATCTGCAAATCGCACAGCCTACAAAAAGCTTACACCCGAACAAATACAGTTTATTCGTGAATCGCTGGGCGTTTTTACAGCCATTACCGTAAGGGATGAGCACACAATTAAAATGCTCGCAAAATTCGGGCTTACAAATCAGAAAAATATTTCGATAGCGCCTGACCCGACTTTTATGCTTGATATACCTGATATGGATTTAAAGCAAAAACTTTCCCGTTTAGGAATTGCGTGCGATAAGCCTCTGGTTGGTATTGTTGTTACAAAAAAAGATATAAGTGATTTGCTTGTAAAATATTTTAAAGAAAGAGGATTTCTAACTTTAGCCATTTCCTGTAGCATTAAAAAAGCCGATTTTAATCTATCCGGTAAGCTTGATATATTTGAATGGGCAAATATCTTTAAATATATGTCATTTTGCGTAACGGAAAGGTTTCATCCAGCTATTTTTAGCATGCGCTTTGGAACCCCATTTTTAGCGATTGATTATGAAAAGCATTATAATGATTACGGAAGTAAAATAGGGTATTTATTAAGTAGCATGTCCTTAAACGATCATTATCACAATTTGCTGGGATCAGGGGAATGGAGAAACGATATTATCAAGAAATTGAGTTCATTATTAAAACATGCTGATAGAAACATTTTATTGGAAAAGTTTAACAAACAGAAAATAACCGCCATAGATATTGTTTCAAATTTGTTTTTATAAAATTTACTATAATATAATTATATAAACCGTATCTAATAGATATTTAAGGGAATTATATTTATATGAGTAACAATAATCCAAAAGTAAGCGTTATTGTGCCTACATACAAAAGATCCGAATATCTTGCGCGGGCATTGGAGAGTGTATTTAATCAAACATAATCAAATCTTGGTGTTGTCTTGTTTGATGGCAATGACTCCGCAAGTCCAGAGCATACAGAGGTGGAAAAAAACAAGAGCTTTTAAAATAAAAAATAGTCTAATTTATGTTATGTCAAGTATGATATGAACAACTGTGATTACGCTACTTTAAATACAGGCATGTATAAGTTATAGCTTATATCTTATTAAGCGGAGTATCACGCGAGTCTTTAGAGGCTGATACATTGAGTACTCTTTTTGCTATCTAATACGGGATACATTATTGCAAAAAAAAACAAATAACTCTATCGGATCTAAAGAATCTACTTAATTGGTCAAATTAACAATGATACAATAAACGGAGGCAACTGCTGACCATAATAAACACTTCAGAGTATATATTGCCTGTATTAATATAGGCAAGGTTTCGGTATTTTCTATTATGGCATTTGTTGAAGTACTGGTTGTGATATATATACCACATAGAATTGTAGGGCTATGTTTAATATAGAACAATACTTAAACAAGATTGCAGAAGGAGACCTTACAATAACTAAAAAACTGTGCTTAGCAGACCATATACAGGAGATGGCAAAAGGCGTAAAACGTATAGCAGCTGGTCTTGCAGACCGAATTTCATTTGCATGAAAGCAGAGTTTGATTTTAAGTCAGAGCTCGATAAGCTCGAGATAAATATAGGCCATGTAAATATAAAAGACAAAACAAAGGTTTATTTAGTTAAAGTTGATATTCTGCCTCAAAAGTTGGGTTATTGTAAGACAACATAAAAGAGTAATCGCTTAGACCTGTATATAATGGATTAGATTGGCTACTTTTTGAAAATGAAAATTCTTCTAGTAAATACACTATACAAACCTTATGCTATTGGCGGTGCAGAGGAATCCACACGTCTTTTAGCAGAGGGTTTATTAGATCTTGGCCATAAGCCTATAGTTCTTACTTCATATGAATATGATGATGAGAGAGTTATTAATAATGTACCTGTTCTTTATGTTCGAATGCCGAATATATATTGGTGGTTTCATTCTAAAAAATATCAAAAATCATACAGAGCGTTATGGCATATAATCGATGCATGGTCACCTTTTTCTGGTAAGATAAGAAAAATAATAAGAAAACATCAACCCGATATTATTCACACTAATAATCTTCTAAATATGACTGTGAATATTTGGAAGCACGGGGTAGCAACGGGCACGCCAGTTATCCATACCCTTAGGGATTATTATTTGATGTGTTGGAATTCAGGTATGTTTAAAGATGGAAAATCATGTAGAAAACAGTGCAATATCTGCAAATTACATTCTCTTAGAAAGAAGAATATGACTAATTCAATTGATGCCGTTATAGGCATAAGTCAATATATTTTAGATAAGCACTTATCAGAAGGCTATTTTAAAGATGTCAGGAAAAGAAAAGTTATCCCTAATGCTTTCAACATTATTGACAATTCCTCCCATAGCCTAAAGATGGCCGAGAACAATGAATTTATTTTAGGGTATGTTGGCAGATTGATGCCGGCAAAAGGCATCGAATGGTTTTTGGATGTAATAGATACATTAGAACAAAATATTAAAGTACATATTTATGGCTCGGCAGTTGATAATCAGTATGAAAAATATTTAAAAAATAAATACAAAAGCCCTAAGATTATATTTATGGGATATTGTGATAAAAAAGATATATATAAAAATATAAATTTATTAATTATACCATCCTTATGGGAAGAGCCTTTTGGGAGGACCTTAATAGAAGCAAATGCGTATGGGGTCCCAGTATTAGCAACATCTGTTGGGGGATTAAAAGAGTTAATCAAGGATGGAGTTAATGGATATTTAATTCCCCCAGGTGATGTAGATAGATTGAAAAGTATGATAAAATATTTTAATAATAACCGCAACTGTTTAAACATGAGCGATGGATGTATATCGCGATCTTTACGTTATAGTATAAGAAATACAACATTATCTTATATAGACATGTATGAAAGCATACTTTGAATCATGCTTCATTATCATACGGGTTTGTTTATAATTATTTTTTCGTCTAATTAAATGTTTCATATATAAATTTCTGCAAAATATTTTTAATGTAATTGTTGTTGGTAATAACTTATGTTTGAATGTAATATTGTTTTAAAATCGCAATTTTACTGAATAATTTTTTAGCGGTCTTGATCGCAAGTGGATGGTTAATTGACTGTGCAGCTTCAAGTCACTAGCGCTAAAATAAAGAAAGCAGAGGCTCAAAATGCTTGCTTTTTTGCAAGTTCTTTTAGCTATTCTTATTAGTTCAGTTTTGCTCCAAGATTTTATAGGGATTTTTTTCTTTAATTTAGGTGTACCAAAAATTGTGTTGCAGCTTTTCTTAGCATTAAAAGACATTCTTCTTGTAGTAATAATATATTTGTCGTTGGTGGCAAACGTAATATTGAAGAAAAGAATACGATTAACTTCAACGGGTTTTTTTCTAATTTTTTATGCAATTATAATTTTTGTTTATTACACTGTATTTTATAAGTCAAGAAGTTTAATGGATTTAAGAGCGTTGATTTTCCCTGTATTGGCTTATTTGGCAGGGTTTTTGGTAATTATAGTGCAGAAAAAAACAATATTAACTTGGATTGAAAAGATAGGCGCGTTTTCTGTTATCTTATCTTTACTTTTTTATTTTTCAGGTCCGTCTTTTTTCATTAAAATGAGAACATTAGCATTCACTGAATATATTAGGGGATTCTATGGCCTTGTAAACCGCGGGTTGCCAAGCACATTTTTTTCTAAGTTTGGAGGAGTACAAATTTTTCGATTAGCGGGCCCCATACTTAACCCCATCGGTACTTCTTTGTTGTTTATTTTTATATTTTCATTAATTTATGGCTATTACCGATATCAGCAGTGGAGTTTAATGAATAGGTGCAGTAAAACGTTACTGGTTTTGACATTATGTGCAATTTTGTTAACACTATCGAGAGGGCCAATAATTGGTTTTTTTTTAGGATACTTTATTTTAGAAAAATTTATTATGCCGACGAAGCGAATGAATAAATGGGTTATTATTGTTGGGTTTATTTTTGTAGCGCTCTCATTTACAACATTTAAAAATATGGTTATGGATACAATAGAATTACGAGATGGTTCATCAATTGCACATGCATATGCTTTGGAAAACTCATGGAATTACATAAAGACAAATTGGCTGGGAGCAGGAATAGGTGCTTCAGGTAAATGGGTGAAACTGGATGCAGATGCTGCTGGTGAAAATTCCTATGCGATGATAATTGGGCAGGTGGGCATATTTTCTTTTATTTGTTTTTTGTGTGCTCTGATTTCAGTATTTATTACGCTGGTAAGAAACAGACATCATTTTATGAGTTATGGTTTATTATTATTTTTTATTTGCATTGTATTTAATAGCATGTTTTCCGCATCGTTTTTATCGGCTACTCCAACGATTTTATTTTGGTTTTTTATTGGTTATTTTGAAAAAGAGAATGCATGTTATTTATGAGAGTTGTTCATATCACTAGACAATTTTATCCTTGTATCGGGGGCGTAGAAAATGTTGTTTTAAACATAGCGCGCAGGCAGTCATTGTTTGGCTATGATGTAAGCGTTCTAACACTAAACAGGAACTACTTAAGCAATTCATTGTTGCCCTCAGATGATAACTATAATGGCATAAAAATAAAGCGTATATCATTTTTTGGGTCTAAACGCTATCCAATAGCCTTATCCGTTTTGAGTTATATTAAAGATGCGGATATTTTACATATTCATTGTGTAGATTTTTTTGTTGATTACTTAGTTTTACTTAAAACCATTCATAGAAAGAAAATCATTTTGCATACCCATGGAGGTTTTTTTCATTCAAAATGGGTGTATTTTTTTAAAAAAATTTATTTTAACACAATTACTCGAATAATATTGCACGGTTGCGACAAAATTATAGCTGTTAGTAAACATGATTATGAATTATTTAACAGAATCAGTAAAAATATAATTTGTATTAATAACGGAGTTGATATTGAGAAATATGGTAGTATTACCAAGAATATTGATTATGGTACACTATTATATGTTGGTAGAATCGATGAGAATAAAAAAATTCATAATTTAATAAAGGTAACTGCTTTATTAGTTGAACGAGAATATAAAATAAAGCTAAAAATTGTTGGTGCTGATTGGAAGGACTTAAAGCCAGAACTTCAAAGATTTGCTGAGTACTTAGGAATTAAAGACAATATTTCTTTTTTAGGTCAAGTCAGTGATGATGATTTAATGAACGAAATGTCTAAAGCGCATGTTTTTGTTTCCGCATCAGAGTATGAAGCTTTTGGTATTTCTTCTATTGAAGCTATGGCTTCAGGAACTGTATGCGTTTTAAACAATATTAGTTCATTTAGACAGTTTATAGTAGCAGAAAACTGTGGCATTCTCACCGATTTCAATAATTTTAAAAATGCTGGTGATGCTGTTAGCAAAGTATTAGATATGACTAAAGAAGAATATTTTAATATGGGCGCGAATGCTAAAGAAATCGCAAAACAGTATTCATGGGATGCAGTTGCCGAAAGAATATTTTCGCTATACAAGAAAGTCTTGCTGAACAATGAAGCTTCTTAGTTTAATAGGATATTGAAAAATGGATATAGTACATATTTTCAACATAAAAATTGATAATCTTCATATAGATGAGGTAATTGAAAAAACTGTTCAATAAAAATCACAAGATAATATGGCAATATTTAGGAGTGCGCATAATAGCGTCTGGGCTAAGTTTTTTGACTGACAGCTTAGATGCCTTACCATTTATTTCGTACTCATATTTTATACTAGTGGGATTACTATTATATTTTCAAAAAATATTAAAGTCATCGGAAACATTTTAATTTTAAGAGTTAATTATTATCAATACGACCTTACTTCAAACAAATGGTGATATAATGAATCTTGCGCAATATCAACTTTTGGGCATCCCTGTAAATAATTTCTATCGGGACAGCTTGTTGGAGTTTATAAAACAAGGGGTATCACAAAACAAGAAATTTACAGTAGCTTCCTTGAACTTACATAGCATCTTTTTGGTTTCAAAATACCCTTTTTTGAAGGCGATTTATTCATTAGGAATAAATCGTATTGATGGAATGTCGATAATTTATATGAGTAAATTGTTGGGGCATAACTTAAATAAACAACACAGGATAACATGGGTGGATCTCATAAAACCACTTATGGATATGGCAAAGATATGCGGTTTCTCTGTTTTCTATCTTGGGTCAGATGAAAGCACTATATCAAAAGGCATTTCTGTTCTAAAACAGTTGTATCCAGGTATTGTTTTTGAATATAGAAATGGTTTTTTTAATCCCGAAAAAAAATCGCCTGAAAACACGCAAGTTTTGCAACAAATTAACTTATTTAAGCCGAATATACTCTTGGTGGGTATGGGTATGCTGCGACAAGAGAAATGGATACTGGAAAATTTTAATCATTTGGATTGTAACGCAATTATGACATGCGGCGCGGCTATTGAGTATATCGCCGGAAAAGTAAACACGCCGCCAAGATGGATGGGAAGAACGGGCCTTGAATGGGCATATAGGTTTTTTGAAAATCCAAAAAGATTTTGGTGTCGGTATCTTGTGGAGCCGTGGTTTGTTTTGGGTTTATTCATGAGGGATATTTGCAAAAAATATATATTGAGGAAACCTCTTTAATGCGATTAGTAGTAAAGTTAAAAATATGCTTCAATATAATTAATATATTTTTATTTGCATCATTATGCATCATTATCAGCACTCCTTTTATTGCTAAGCTATATGCAGAAAAAGCGCAAGCCTTTGAGGCAAACTACAGGTGGGGAAACGCTGATAAGATGTATAAACGCGCAATCGCTCTGGATCGATTTAATGCGATTTATATAAACAAATATGGATCTTTTTTATCAAAACGCGCGAGATGCCAAAAAGAACAGTTGGCAGGCCTGGAACAGTCTTTGCATATGCATAAAAGGGCATTGGCATTATCCTCAAAAAACGCTGAATATTGGTATCATAGCGGCAAGGATATACTTGATATTTATAAGCAAAGCAGGGCCATTGGAACAAAAAAACAAAGCCTTGACAGCGCTATATATTTTTTTAAGCAAGCGATTAAATATGATCCATGGAATTTTCAAAACAACTATCTTATTGGCTGGAATTTACTTAAAATCTATAATGATATAGGCGCGGCAGGGCAGGAATTTGCTATGGATTGCCTAAAACGAGCATTGGAAATCAGGCCCGGGAAAGGGCCTCAATATATATACCCAATGGTAATGCACTACACTCGTAATTTTGACATAATTATCCGCATAACACCAAATTCATTATCCGGATACAATAATTTGTATTCTTATATAAAGAAATATAATTTGTGGCAATATCGTAAAAGAGTTATAGACAAATTAGAGTATTATCACGAAAAAGAAGATCTCAAATCTTTTATTGAGAACGCGCAAATTAGAAATAAAAAAATGGAAAATATTTCAAAAGCTTATAATTCATGGCAAGGAGTTGCGGATAATAGCAAAAATGAATATAAAGATGGGAATATGTATTGGTCTGGGGCCGCGCATTTAGCAGTTGATATACCCAATACTCCATCAAATATCACTATCAAGGCCAGGGGAAGTAAAGCAAAAGATATATGGCCCTATATGATTGTTGAACTTGACGGCGAAGCTATAGGTGAAAATTTTGTAAATTCTAAAGATTGGACAGAATACACTTATGAAGTCAAAGGTAGCAAAGGTGTTAAGGTGCTAAGCGTGACATTTCCGAATGACTATTGTAATACTATTAACGGGGTTCGTGAGGATAGGAATTTGTATATTGGGGGTGTAAGAGTAGAAAGTATTATAGAAAGCGACAGAGAGGGGCAGGATTAATTTCAGTATTAGATTCTTCGTCGCGCCTTCGGCGCTCCTCTGAATGACAGTGGCCGCGAAGGATTGGGGAGTGACCCGTGTGTCATCCAGAGCGGCAACAATCAGGGCCAGAGTAGGCCGCGAAGGATCTAATATTACCACTCTGAAGGATAACGCATGAATAGCCTTTATAACATTATAATATATTTAGGCATAACAGCTCTAATGGTATTTACGCCCTTGGCAAGAGGGGCTACTACTACACGATTATGGGCGATTACTATTGTGATGCTATTGATGAATACTATTGTTTTTGCCGGAATAATGAAAAAGATAGGTAGTTTAAGAGGAGGAAAGGACGGGAGTACCAGATTCCTCGCTTCGCTCGGAATGACAGAAGGAGCCCGCCTGTCATCCAGAGCGACGGAAGGCAAAGAACGCCTCGGTCGCGAAGGATCTGGGGGTGAGACGAGTACTGGATTCCTCGCTTCGCTCGGAATGACAAAAGTGGCGCTCGGAATGACAAAGGGGGCGCTCGCAACAGCAGTCGGTGGGTTTATAATAATCGCGGTAATTTCTTTCGTGTTTTCTATTTATAAATATGATAGTTTTTATGCACTGTTGAGGTTTTTAGGATATATAGGTTTATTTTATACTATTGTTAGTAATTACAGCAGACAGATAATGCGGTATTTGATAGGATTAGCTATTTGCCTTGGAACAGGGCTTGCGGTATACGGGTTATTTCAGTATTTTGGAATATTACCGCATGAATGGTGGAGGCCTAAAGACTTTCTGGCAGGGTCGTATGTGAATCATAATCATTTCGCGGGATATATGGAGATGGTGATACCAGTGACAATAGGGGTTATTGTTGGGAGTATTAGATTCCTCGCTTCGCTCGGAATGACAGAGGGTCGCGAAGGACCTGGGGGTAACTCGTGCGGACAGAGTACTAGATTCCTCGCTTCGCTCGGAATGACAGAGGGGGCGTTAGGAATGACAGAAGGGGCCCGCCTGTCATCCAGAGCGGCGGAAGGCGGGGCACGCGTCGGCCGCGAAGGATCTGGGCGTGAAATAAATACTGGATTCTTCGCGGCACATTCGGCGTTTCTCGTAATAGCAAGTGTTTTGTTATTAATAACCGGCTTGATTATAATGATTGCCGCGGTCATATTCGCGCAATCAAGAGGGGCATGGATAAGCCTTGGGATATCGCTTTTGGTTATGAATATTATATTAATACGCAGAAAGTTTCTAAAGATTTATAGCTTGATTATACTGATAGCTCTTGCTGTAGGTGTATTTGGATACTTTTATCACAGTAAAGGCCTTGTATCAAAACGGATTGAAACAATGCTTGATATTGAACAGGGTGAGGCGTCTATGGAATCACGCTTTAGCATTTGGCGCGGAACTATTAATATGATCAGGGACTATCCCTGGGCAGGAGTGGGGATAGGGTGCTTTGAGTGGGGTTTTCCAAAATACAGGCCGCAATCTATGGGGCGGTGGGGTATAAGGCCGCGATATGCCCATAATGATTACCTGCATATGGCCGGTGAGATTGGCATATTAGGAATGATATTTATGATATGGGTATTATATTTAGTAATTGGCAGAGCATTATCATATAAAAATAGCTGTAGTGATAATTGCGGACAACACATTACTAACAGTGTAATATTAGGGTGCGGTATAGGGATGCTTAGCCTGGCAATACACGGAATGGTTGATTTTAATTTTCATATTCCGGCTAACATGGTATTGTTTATAATATTGGCAGGTATTGCGGAAGGGGAAAGGCGGTATTGCGGGGAAGCGAGACGAGTATTAGATTCTTCGTCGCGCCTTCGGCGCTCCTCTGAATGACAGTGGCCGCGAAGGATTGGGGAGTGCCCCGTGTGTCATCCAGAGCGGCACGAAGCGGGGCCGGAGTCGGCCGCGAAGGATCTGGGGGTGAAATGAGTACTAGATTCCTCGCTTCGCTCGGAATGACAGAGGTGGCAGTTGGGATGACAGAGGGGTGACCCGCCTGTCATCCAGAGCGGAACCCGCGAGGCCAGAGTAGGCCGCGAAGGATCTGGGAGTGAAGAAAGTAAAAATATGCTAAAAGAAAAAGAGACGGTAATAAGAAAGGCAATGATACTTTTGGACGGCCTGGTAGTATGCGGGGCATTTTTGCTCTCTTATTATTTGGGCAGGTATTTCCACGTCTTCTACAAGGAAAGTAGTCTTCCATTCGCTGATATCGTAAATTATCTGCCATCAAGCATTGAACAATATATCATTATATTGTTATTCGCCATGCTCCTTTGGCCTGCCATGCTTTATATAAACGGGGCTTATAAGGCCATCAGGACAGAGTCTTTCTTTGCAATGGTATGGACAGTAGCAAAGTCGGCTGTATATATGGTGTTTGCCTTCGGTTCGCTAATATTCTTTCTTCAATTCAAATTCGTAAGCAGGTTATTTTTTATAAATTTTATCCTGATAAGCGCCTTTTTGATTATTATTGAGAAAATAATTGTTTTTTATGTGGTAAAAAATGCCAGAAAAAAAGGCCATAATTTTAAAAGATTTTTGATAGTAGGCACTGGCAAAAGAGCGGATAGTTTCATAGCAAAAATAAATAATCACCCGGAATGGGGCTTTAAAATAGAAGGTGTGATAGATTATGAAAAACACCCTGCCGGCAAAAATATAAAAGGCATTGAAATAATAGGCACTCTGGACAACCTGCAAGACATATTATGCGATAAGGCCATTGATGAGGTGGTCTTTTTGGTGCCGCGTTCTGCCCTGGGAAAAATTGAAAACGCCCTCTATGTTTGCGAGAATTTGGGTATCAGGGCAACACTTGCCATTGACCTGTTTGACTTTAAACTGGCGAGGTTTCACCAGACAGAACTTGACGGGACACCTCTTTTAAGCTTTGAGACAACTGTTGCCGATGAATTAAGGCTTTTTATTAAAAGAGGTATTGACATTATGGCCTCTCTTATCGGCTTAATAATATTAAGCCCTGTTTTTTTAATTACAGCCCTGCTTATTAAGCTAACATCAACCGGGCCGGTATTTTTTCTGCAAAAAAGAGCGGGGCTAAACGGCAGGGAGTTTGTGCTTTATAAATTCAGGACAATGTATAATGATGCTGATAAAAAACGCGGGCAAATGGAAAGCCTGAATGAGATGGACGGGCCTGTATTTAAGATAAAAAATGACCCGCGTATTACCCCGGCAGGAAAGATGCTTAGAAAATTGAGCATTGATGAATTGCCGCAATTGCTGAATGTCCTCATAGGCAATATGAGCCTTGTAGGGCCGAGGCCCTTGCCTGTGTATGAAGTGGGAAAATTTGAACCCTGGCAGAGAAGGCGTTTATCCATGAGGCCGGGGATTACCTGCCTGTGGCAGGTAAGCGGCAGGAATAGGATACAGAGCTTTGATGATTGGATGAAGCTTGATCTGGATTATATAGATAAGTGGCACCTGCGGCTTGATTTTTTTATACTATTTAAAACAATACCTGTTGTTTTGTTTGGAGTTGGGGCGTATTAAGTGACCCCTGTGTCATCCAGAGCGGCACGAAGCGGGGCCAGAGTAAGCCGCGAAGGATCTGGAGGTGACCCGTGTGTCATCCAGAGCGGCATGAAGCGGGGCCAGAGTAAGCCGCGAAGGATCTGGGAGGGAAATGAGTACTAGATTCCTCGCTTCGCTCGGAATGACAGATGGGGTCTTCGGCGCTCCTCTGAATGACAAAGTGGACGCTCGGAATGACAGGCGTTGCCTTCGGCGCTCCTCTGAATGACAAAGTGGACGCTTTGAATGACAGAAGTGGCGTTCGCAATGACAACAAAAATCATAGACGGGTTTTGCGAAAATTTCCCTTGACAATTCTCTATTTTAGGCGTATATTAATTCAGATATTTATAAAGTTTTTATCCCTTAATATCCCTTATTAAAAAAACAGGAGGCATAGGAAATGACAGTAAAAGGTATTAGTATTATTTTTTTATGCATTATGGCAATAGCCCTTGTATTGCCCGTCACAGGCACATGCAGTGCCCTTGAGCCAATAACGTCTAAAGTTTACATCACTGCTATAACAGGCGAAAAGGACGTTCAGGTATTAAAGGTATCCACAATAGGCTGGGCCCAGGCAGAGGCTGGCATGGTATTATCCGAAGGCGACAGGATAAAAACAGGCGCTAATTCAGGCGCGAGCATCAGATATGATGACGGCGCTGTAATTGATATCGCTAATTCCGCCAATCTTGTACTTACCCAATTGCGCGATACGTCAAATTCAGGCAAAACACAGAATAAACTTGTCCTGGAATCAGGCATCATGCACGGACTTTTTGAAAAAGTAACGCCTGGCGAAGCCTCAAGGTTTGAAATAAAGACCCCTACGGCTGTCTGCGGTGTGCTTGGAACAAAAATATACATTGATACCACAACTAATACGGTATATGTCCTGGAAGGCTCTTTGACTGTTGTCAATATGGAGACCGGCGAAACCTACACTGTTGATGCCGGTAGCAGTATCGCTATCAATACTGACGGCTCCACATCAGGCCCACAGCCGTATTCAGAAGCGGAGATTCAGGAAGTAGCAGAGCAATTTGAGGCCATGGAAATTGATGTCCTTGGATATACGCCTCCGGCTGATACAACAGACCCTAATGCCGAAATTCAGTTTACTCCTGAAGTAGAGGAACCTGCCAGCAAGATATAAGGCTGTTTTGCGAAAAATACACGTATTAACAGTATTTTTTTGTATATTAACGGTTTTGGGGTTGATATGTATTACCTATCTTAATAACATATCAGCCCCAAATCTTTCAGAAACAGAGCGCCCCGCGGACGGCTTTACGCCAAAAAGCCTTTTGCGTAAATCCGGGTATATCTTAAAAGATTTTAGTTTTACAAAATTTGACAAAGACGAAAAAGTATTTATCTTGTCGGGGTCAAGGCTTGAAACAAAGGGCAGTAAGTTTGGCATATTCAGATTTAATCCCAAAAAAATAGCTGAAATACAGAACATTCAAATCCTTTTCTTCAATAATAATAAACCCGCTTCAAAGGCAATAGCGCCTTTTGGAATATTTGACCCTGTTTCAGGAAAGATAAGCCTGCTTAAGGGGGCGAGGTTTGAAACGATTGACAGAAAAAAACAATTGACATCAGATTCGCTTAGTTTTAACTGTAAAGACAGGCTTATAATATCAAAAAAAGCCTGTATTTTAAATATCAGCGGAAAAATCACAGAAACCGGTTCAATCAGATGCGATATGGATTTTGAAAATTTCGCGGACATTAAATAAATTGTATCAATAAAAATGGGGGATTTATGAAGTTAAGATCGGTTATCTCGGGTGGTTTACTATCTCTTGCGCTGATATTTTCAATAACAGGCCCCTGCCTCGCGGAGGATCCGGTTACAGCCGCCGGATGGGTAGAGCAGGGCAAGCAAAACCTTATAAATAACGGCAATCTTTCGGGCGCTCACAGCGATTTCCAGCAGGCCCTTATTTTAGAACCCAATCATCCGCAGGCAAATTTTTGGCGTGCCATAACCCTTGTATCAATGACCATACAAGACCAGGGTGTTGTTGATACGCTTAACGCGTTTGGTATAACCAATAATCCGGCCGAAGGCGACCCGCGGCCTCTTGTGCCCGGCGATCTAAACGATATCATGGCCCTGGGCGAATCCGTAAGCCTTCCTGAATCAGGCCTTGATGATAACTCTCCGACGCTTACTGATGTGCAAACTCTTTTAGACAGCGTGCTTTTGCCTAATATCATATCAGCCCTTAATGACCATATCCAGAAAATTTCAGATAACACGGAATACAGCGACACTATCACAATTGACGAAGAAACCCTGACTATCGGTTACGCGGAAGTAAAAGCGCTGGAGGCAGGCCTAAACGCTTTGGCAGGATTTATAAATTTACTCTGCGCGTATAATACGGACAACTTTGATATAGATAGTTTTTATAACAGCGTTGATTCAGGGTCAACGCCTGCCATAAACGATATTCTAAATAATTACCCAAATATTTTAACACTTAAAGACGCCGAGCGGCTTACCGATGCAAAAGGCTATATGCAGTCGGCAGTAGAAGGCGGCCTGACAGTAATTGATCTCTTAAATACAAGAGGAGATGACGGAGAATATTTCCTCGGCTTAGACCCCGAGGACCAGGATACAACGCAAATCGTTACTGATAATCTTGAAGCATTACAGCAGTCCCTGGATGAAGGGATAAGTTTTGACCTGTCGGCGCCTGCCGATACCTTTCCCCAGATGGATGACTTCTACTCAAATGTAGCTTTTAATTTTTCTTCATTATTTGACTCGCCTAAAAATATCAGGGCTCTTTTGCCCGAGTTTGATGCCAATAATGAAATACTAAAAAGCAGTTTCCCCGACCCTACCATGGCGGGCTTGTTTCCTGATATGACACAGGAAGACCTTAATCATTTTATCGGCGTAGGCCCTGAATATAACCAGATATCCGTTGACTGGAACAGCTCTCCAGCGCCGCAAATAATACTTTCATGGGAAATGGATGAATCAGCGGATTTTAACAGTTACAGAATAGCGCGCACGACTACTCCCGATGATAACTCTTCATGGCAGTGGATATGCGACCCGATTACCGATGCCTCTATCACGACACTGCAGGATGCCGACATTGATGAAGAGGCAAACAACATATATTATTACCGCCTTTACGCATATTACAACAGCGGCGCGGAGTCAACATATTCAAATACGGGTGTGGCTATTTTGGCAATGTATATTGATATTGACAGCATATCGTCCGAAGAAGACGGCACCAAAGACAATCCCTTCAAATCCATAAGCGGCGTGATAAATGACTTTGAGTTAAGAGGCGCTAAACTGCGCGTGGCGCAGGGAGAATACAATGAATCAACGCGCACAGGATTATGGTTTGATAGTGAATCAAGCGTTATCCTGGAGGGCGGTTACGAATCAGCGAATTGGACAAGAGACGTTAACGCGTATATGACGAACATCAATGCCGCGGGGCTGGAAGGAAGCGTGATATCTATCCCGTCTAATTCAACAATTGACGGGTTTATCATAACAGGCGCGCTAAATGATCAGGGTTTTCCCGGAACAGGCATTGATATCTATCAGCGTTCTTCGGTTACCATAAAAAACTGCATGGTCATAAGCAATCAGATAGGCATAGCAGTATCTGATTCTTCCGGGGTATCAATAGAACACTGTATAATAGGCGATAATTCCCAGTGCGGGCTCAATGTCTACAACACGCAAAACATGTCAATTACCGATTCGTTTATTGTCGGTAATATCAACACCGGCATCAATTGCGGGGGAGCTTCGTCAGATGTGTCCTTGTATAATAACGTCATAGCGAAGAATACAGGCACCGGAGTAAATGCCGTATCTATTAGTAAACTAACTATTGTCAATAATACTGTAGCGCATAATGATTCTGACGGGCCGGTAGTTTTTGCAAACGGCATATATTATTCCGGTATCGCGGACTTGACAATAGCCAATAATACGGTTTTTGCAAACAATAATTACGGCATTCTCGGTGACGGCACGGCGGGGACAATAACTGCCAATAATTCATACGGCAATGGCGACGGAAACTTCACCAACTGCGGCACTGCGGAAGGCAGTGACGATAATACCTGCCAGGACCCTTTGTTCCTTGACCCGGATAATGTAGCCGGCGATGACAATACCCCATGGACATCCGATGACGGGTATATGCTGACCAGTAACAGCCCCTGTATAGACAAGGGTGGTGATTCTTTGCCCGAAAGTATTACCGAGGACATAATAGGCAACAATAGAATCAGCGGCAATAGCGTTGATATGGGAGCATATGAGTATCAGCAAGAGGATGATGACTATGAGCCGATATTGACAGCCGACATTGATGGTAATGGAATAAAAGACCTTGTAATGGATTTTGGCCAGGATTCTTCAAGTGCAAAAACCGGTTTATGGGTACGTTATAATAACAGTGCTTCATGGAAACATATTGCGCTAGATAGCGTGTATGAAATGCTGGCATCTGA
>JAQUQI010000002.1:150632-159432 GCA_028716165.1 Candidatus Omnitrophota bacterium | reverse complement strand
CATTGACTCCAACGGCCAAGACGACCTTATAATTGACTTCGGCCAGGCTGCTTCAAGTGCAAAAACCGGTTTATGGATACGTTATAATAATGGTGCGTCATGGAAGTGGGTATCAAAAGATAGCACAGCTGAAATACTGACAGCCGACATTGATGGTAATGGAATAAAAGATCTTGTAATGGATTTTGGCCAGGATTCTTCAAGTGCAAAAACCGGTTTATGGGTACGTTATAATAACAGTGCTTCATGGAAACATATTGCGCTAGATAGCGTGTATGAAATGCTGGCATCTGACATTGACTCCAACGGCCAAGACGACCTTATAATTGACTTCGGCCAGGCTGCTTCAAGTGCAAAAACCGGTTTATGGATACGTTATAATAATGGTGCGTCATGGAAGTGGGTATCAAAAGATAGCACAAATGGCAATAATAATACAGAATCACCAGCATAAAATATGATATATCTTTGTATATTTTTATCAGTTTCTATTCTTTTATCTGGTTGCAAAGCGGATTTACGCAAACACGATGTCCAATACGAACAAGCAATTAAAGAAACTGCGCGCCAAGAACAAGTCGGGGTTATTGCTGATAAAATAGATAAGCCGTCCGAATTGCAACAAATAACAGATTTAGATAATGCTGATTCTGCCAATATAATCGCGGAATTTGACGCTTTAAAAGAAGAGGACTACGCGGACGCGGAGTTTGATAGTCTTGCGGAAAATAATGATTACAAAGCCGAGTTTGACACCATGGCAGAACAAAGCCATTATGAAGCTGAATTTGATTCCTTGGACGAAAAAGACTACCAGGAAGCGGAATTTGATAAGATAAGCCAAGATAATGTCAAAGCTGAATTTGACTCCATTGACCGAACACAGGCCGAGCCTGAACTTATGAGTGAGAGTGAATAAACATACCGCATTTAAAGGCAAAAACAGCCCGAATCATCACATCGGGCTTTTTTGTTTATACACAGATATCATATGAAAATAACCCATATATTTTTCTGCCTATTGATATTTACCATTACAGCCTGCAAAATAGCTTTTTGCCAGGATGATGATTTCTCCGGAGGCAGGGGCTTTGCCCCATGGGAAAGGCTAAACGAAGAGGCCGTGGAATTTTATAAAGCCGGAGACTTTGCCCAGGCCCTTGCCAGAGCAGAAGAGGCGCTGAAGGCATCGGAATATGCACTTGGAAAAGACAGCCCTGTTGTAGCCACAGCGCTAAATAATCTTGCCCTGCTATACTATAAACAAAAACAATATGATAAAGCCGAGGTTTTCTATACGCGTTCTCTTGAGATAAGCCAAAAGGCATACGGCAATGAAAGCGCGGAGGCAGGCCAGGTGCTTAATAATCTTGGGACGCTTTCCTATGCCAAGGCGGATTATGACAAGGCAGAGTCATATTACAGGCGCTCGCTTGCCATAAGAGACAAAGCGCTGGGGCCAGACCACCCTGACACAAGAAAAAGCGTAAATAACCTGATAGCACTGCACCACGCCAAGGGCGCCTTTGAGCAAAAGTCGGCATTGACAAATTACTTTGAGGACATGTTTGTAGAAGCCTCCGACATATATGAGCGCATTAATTCCGGACGCGACATAGTGATGCTTGACGTAAGAAGCAGGGACAAGCAAGATACGAATTACATACCCAATTCCATACGTTTTTCGTCGGATAATTTTAAAAGCTCGCAGGATGACCTTTCGCGGATACTTCAAAGCACCAACCGCGGGGCTGTAATAGTGGTATTTTCATCGGCAGATGAGGATATCAGCGAGATAGTGAAGTATATCAGGGCCCTTGGCCATAGGGCATATGCCCTCAAGGGCGGTTTCGCTTCATGGCAGAAACAGGAACAGGGCTCTTGAGAGGCGCAAGGCGCATTATTCCCCGCGCGTTATCCGGAGTAAGAGTACTAGATTCCTCGCTTCGCTCGGAATGACAAGCGTTCTTCGCTTGTCATCCAGAGCGGCACGAGGCGGGGCCGGAGTCGGCCGCGAAGGATCTGGGGGTGACCCCTGTGTCATCCAGAGCGGCACGAGGCGGGGCCGGAGTCGGCCGCGAAGGATCTGGGAGTGAAATGAGTACCAGATTCCTCGCTTCGCTCGGAATGACAGAGGGGGCCTTCGTCGCGCCTTCGGCGGTCCTCTGAATGACAACGTGAATTAAACTTTGCAAAAGTTAAAAAAACTGTTATAATTTTTAGAAAATACAATAAAAAATACCATTTTTTTAAATAATCTTTATCATATGACAAATAAGAAAAAATCAATAATTGTTACAGGGGCCGCGGGTTTCGTAGGATGGAAAACATGCGAATTCCTTCTTAAGAATAACTCCATGGTAATTGGAGTTGATAACCTAAACAGTTATTATGACACACAGCTCAAGAAGTGGCGGCTTAACCAGCTTAAACACTTTAAAGGTTTTAAATTTTACAAAAGTGATATAGAAAATATAAACGATATTAAACACATAATTAAGATGTCTAAACCTGGGGCTGTGATTAATCTCGCGGCAAGAGCAGGCGTTAGATACAGCGTTGAAAATCCATTCATATATGCCACCACAAACGTGATCGGCACTTTAAATTTACTTGAACTTTGCAGGCAACACAATATTAATAAATTCGTTACAGCATCCACATCATCCCTTTACGCGGGTCAAAAAATGCCTTTTAAAGAAACTCTTGCCGTTAATACACCCATATCACCATATGCCGCTACAAAAAAAGCTGCCGAGGCTTTATGCTATACATATCACCATTTGTTTGGCATAGATACGTGTATCTTACGGTATTTCACTGTTTATGGGCCCGCGGGAAGGCCTGATATGAGCCCTTTTAAATTTATTGAAAAAATCCGTCGTGGGTTGCCTGTAGAAATATATGGCGACGGCCGGCAAAAAAGAGACTTTACCTATATTGACGATATCGCCGATGCTACTATCAAAGCGTTAAAAATAAAAGGTTACAATATTTTTAATCTCGGTAATAATAAGCCTCATACATTGCTTAAACTTATCGCTTTAATTGAACATCAATTAGGGAAGAAGGCTATCAAAAAATATCTAAAACCCTATAAAACAGATATGGAAGCAACATGGGCTGATATATCAAAAGCGAATAAAATACTTGATTGGATACCGCAAACAGAACTCGCTAAGGGCATTGAAAAAACTGTAAAGTGGCATTGCAATAATAATTTTGTAAATTCTATAACAATAAATTAAACCAACAGACGTTTTGAAAGTTGTAAGGCACACTGCCTCCAAGTTGAGAAGGACGGTGTACCCTATGCATCATCAGGAGAGACGGTACCAGATTCCTCGCTTCGCTCGGAATGACAAGCGTTCTTCGCTTGTCATCCAGAGCGGCGGAAGGCGAGGCACGCCTCGGTCGCGAAGGATCTGGGAGTGACCCGTGCGTCATCCAGAGCGGCACGAGTCGGGGTCAGAGTAGGCCGCGAAGGATCTGGGGGTGAAATGAGTACCAGATTCCTCGCTTCGCTCGGAATGACAGGCGTTGTCTTCGGCGCTCCTCTGAATGACAAAAGTGATGCTCGGCATGACATTGGGTCGCTCGGAATGACAGGAAAAAACAAATCTGCTTGAAAAGGCCCGCCATGCGCGATATAATATTTTCTAAAATACTTTAGGGAGAGCTAATGGCTAATATAAAAGGTATAGACTTTACACAGGAAGACCCATGGCGTGTATTCAGGATAATGGGAGAATTTGTTGAAGGTTTTGAAGAACTCTCCAAGGTAGGCCCTGCCGTGACGGTATTCGGTTCGGCGCGCACCAAACCTAATGATAAATACTATAAATTGGCCGAGGAGATCGCTTATAAGCTGGCCAAATTAAAATACGCTGTCATTACAGGCGCCGGCCCCGGGATAATGGAGGCGGCCAACAAAGGGGCCATGAGAGCAAAGGGCAAATCAATCGGGCTTAATATCCACATACCCATCGTGCAAAAACCCAATCCATTTGTTAACCATCTTATTGACTTCAAATATTTCTTCTGCCGCAAGGTCATGTTTGTTAAATACGCCAAGGCCTTTGTTGTCATGCCCGGCGGTTTCGGAACGCTTGATGAGTTTTTTGAGGCCGTAACACTCATTCAGACAGAAAGGATACAGCCTTTTCCCGTTATCCTGGTAGGCTCCGATTACTGGAAAGATATTGTGCAATGGATAAAAAACACCCTCGTTAAAAAAGGGCTTATCAGCGGCCATGAATTCAATTTGTTCCAAATAGCGGATTCGGCGGATAAGGTCATCCGCATAATACGCGGCTATTACAAAAAGTAATCTCTTATGCCTTGCCTTAAAAAAAATCTTATCTCAAACCCCGGCCAAAAAGCCGTAATAATTCAAATATATAATTTACTATTCAAGTCATACGGCAGGCAGAACTGGTGGCCTGCCAAAAGCCCCTTTGAGGTAATTATAGGCGCCATACTTACGCAAAACACCAATTGGTCCAATGTGGAAAAGGCCATAAAAGGCCTTCGGCGCAAAGGCCTTTTATCGCCTCCTGCCTTAAGGAAAGCAAAGTTAGGGACAATCGCTTCGGCCATCAGGCCCAGCGGATATTATAATATGAAGGCCGTAAAGCTTAAATGTTTTCTACATTTTCTTTTTTCCGAGCATAAGGGCCGCGTCAGCAATATGCGGATATCGGATACGGCTTTACTGCGCGCAAGGCTTCTTGAGGTAAAGGGCATAGGCCCTGAAACCTGCGATTCCATACTGCTTTACGCGCTTGATAAGCCTGTCTTTGTAGTTGACGCTTACACAAGAAGGCTTGCCGGCTGTATGGGCCTTG
This sequence comes from Candidatus Omnitrophota bacterium, assembly GCA_028716165.1. Classification (NCBI taxonomy): domain Bacteria; kingdom Pseudomonadati; phylum Candidatus Omnitrophota; species Candidatus Omnitrophota bacterium. The sequence goes on along the minus strand of JAQUQI010000002.1, from coordinate 154,585 downwards.
CCGATGATACCAAAAGCTATGATTTTATAAGCAAAATGTTTATGGATAATCTTCCCCGAGATACCCGGCTTTTCAATGAATATCATGCCCTGATAGTGCGGCATGCCAAAAACACCTGTAGAAAAAAACCTATATGTTCTCAATGCGTCCTGCGTAAATTGAAAGGCACAGCCCATGCGAGTTGAGGTATTCAGGATACAGCTTAACACCAAAGGAAATAATGACATTATTGACATCACAGCGGATATTGCCGCAAGGCTTACTGAAAGCGGGCTAAAAAAAGGCATTGCCTGCGTATCGGTTATCGGCTCAACAGCATCTATTACCACCATGGAATACGAACCCGCGCTTGTAACCGATATGAAGCGTCTTTTTGAAAAAATCGCGCCGTCTGGCGTGGGCTATGAACACGATAAGACATGGGGCGATGCCAACGGCTATTCGCATCTAAGGGCTTCGCTTCTTGGGCCATCGGTAACCATACCGTTTGAGGATGGGGGATTATGCCTTGGAACGTGGCAGCAGATTGTTTTGCTTGATTTTGATAATCGTCACAGAAAAAGAGACATCAGGCTCCATTTTACAGGAGTATAGTATATGGAAACCGCGGATAATTTAGGCAAATATTATAAAAAATTAAATAAAGCCCAGGCAGAGGTCGTTGATAAGACAGACGGCCCCTTGCTTGTTTTGGCAGGCCCGGGCACGGGAAAAACCGAACTTTTATCGGTAAGGGCGGCGGCCATTATCAGCAAAAAAGGAATAAAGCCCGAGAATATCCTTGTGCTGACATATACCAATGCCGCGGCCAAGGCGATGAAACAGCGCCTTGTAAAGATACTCGGCCGGGGCGGTTATGATATTGAGGCAGGCACATTTCACAGCTTTGCCAATTCCGTGATACTTGAATCCGATGAGGCGCGCGAATACACGCAAGACAGGATAATGATATCTGATTTTGAAAATGTAAAGCTTATGGAATATATATTGGACAATACCGAGGGAATTGACCCTATCAGGCCTTTTAGAAGCGCCTATATGTATAAAAAATCAATACTTGAGGCCATAAGCGAAATTAAAAAAGAGGGCATTAGCTTTGCCGAGTTTGAAACGATAGCAGGCCAGGCCAAGGCGGATGATATTTATTTATCAGACAAAGACCTTCCGAGAATACTGGCCCTGGCAAAGGTCTATAAACTTTACGAGGAATACAAGTCGGGTAAAAATAAAGCCATTCTTGATGAGAGAGGAAGATATGATTACGACGACATGATATTGTTTTCCACAAAAGCTCTTAGAGAAAATCACGCGCTTAAAAAAGCCCTTCGGGAACAATACCGTTATATTATGGTTGATGAGTTTCAGGATACCAACGGCGCGCAGTTGGGCCTGCTTATGGAGCTGGCCGGCGAAGGAGAGCCCAATCTCTGCTGTGTAGGAGACGATGACCAGTCAATATTTCGTTTTCAGGGGGCGAGCCTGGGTAATTTTAAGCTGTTGAAAGAGGCTTATCCGGGCATTGAGACAATATCTCTTAAAGAAAATTACCGCTCGGCAGAGGAAATAATAAAGGTTTCCGAAAAACTAATCAATTTCCTGCCCGCGGATGAAAGGATAGCGGCAAAACAGCTTCTGCCCAACAAAAATTACAAAGACAAGGTGATAGAGTTTCGCGAATTTTCAACTGAATCGGAAGAACTTCTTTTTATCGTAAAACGCGTTGAAGAACTTAAAGCCGCTATTGAGAAATCAGCGGATATATCCGCAGAAGATAAAAAAGCCCCTTACAATAATATTGCCGTCCTTGTAAGAAAAAGGTCCGACATATTAAAGATTGTTGACGCCTTCCTTGCCGCGGGTATACCCTACGCGACAGACGGCAAAGAGGACATCAGCGGCGAAAAAAGGGTAAGGCAAATGATTGATATCATAATGCTTGCCGATTCCTCCAGGACTGAAGCTCTGGCCGAAAAAGACACTCTTTTATTCGGCGTGCTTACAAGCGATTATATGCAAATACCCCTTTCCGACGTCCTGCTGGTCATTAACCGCGTAAAATCCATGCGCGCGGACAGGCAGGATCCCAGGCCCAGGCAGGAAATAACTTTTTTCAGGGAATTTATGGATATATTTGACGCCGCCGATATTGACTTAGGCTTTGACGACAATAAGGAGGCCTGTCTTGGGGCTGTCAAAAAATACAGTTTTAAAAATCCTTTGGCCCTGCAGAGGGCGGCATGGGCCATAAAGAGGTTTATCCGCAACGCGAATTCATTGCCCGCTCATACCGCGCTTCTGCAATACATAGACGACATAGGCCTGTTTCGCTTTATCCTCAAGTCATATATTGACGATCAGGTCCTGCGTATACGCGACCTGCGAGCTTTGGGTTCTTTTGTAAATCTTGTAAGAGAAGACGATGTCAACAGGCCTGCCGCCAAGTTGAGTGAGCTCGTGGATATGCTCAATACGCTTAAAGAACACGGCATGGCCCTGCAGGGAAGGCTTGTGTCAATGAGCCAGAACGGAGTCCGCGTATTCACAGCTCACGGCTCAAAAGGTCTTGAATTTTATTCTGTCATAATACCGTTTTGTGTTCAGGACAAGAATTGGCCGGTAAAGCACAGGATTTCGCTGATACCGCTTCCTCCGGAAATTTATAAAACCCGCGAAAGAGCCCACGACAAGGCCAAAAAACGCGAGCTTGCCTCCCATGATGAGACAAGGCTGTTTTATGTCGCCTCAACACGGGCCAAGTCGCATCTTATTTATACGGCAAGCCCTGCCGAAGGCGATATAAGCAGTGCGTATCTTCAGCTCATAGGCATTGACAGGGATAATATCAGCCAGGAGGCCGATGAAGAGCTGATAATAGGAAGGAGCCTCTTTGTTTCCAATAAACAGGACCCTTTTATCGGCACGGAGGATATCCTTTCGGACCTGGTATCAAATCTAACGCTTAATCCCACAAGCCTTAATAATTACATAAACTGCAAACGCAGGTTTTTGTATAATGATGTCCTGCGCCTTCCATCGGGTAAAAAACTAAGCCTGGTATTTGGAAACTGTGTCCACAAAGGCCTTGAAGATGTATATGATTTCTTTAGAAAAAAGAAAAAATTTCCGGATTATGATTTTTTTAAGGCGGCTTTTTTTAAAGAACTCCAATACCAGGGGCCTGAAGAAGCCATAAGGCTAAGATGCGCCGAACACGTCAATTCATTAAAAGACTGGTATACAAAAGAATCTATAAATCCGGTCATGCCTTTGGGCCTTGAAAACAAGCTGTCAATACTTTTGGGTGATGATCTCGTTTTTACCGGTAAATACGATAAAACCGAATCAATAGCCGGCACGGACACGCTTATAAGGGTGGTTGACTACAAGACAGGCAAGCCTGACGAACACGTCAAAAAACTCTCATCCGGCACCAAAGACCTTTCAAGCGCTGAATGTGAAGGTTATCTAAGACAGCTTATAGCGTATAAATTGCTTTATGATAACGATAAGTCGTCTGGGGCAAAAAAAGTCGCCGAAGGAATGCTTGTCTTTGTTGAGCCGGCAAAAACTTCAAATAAAAAACACGGGCTTAAGATAGGCGAGCATGTCAGGATAAGCCTGAAAATAACGGATGATATGGTGTCGGAGCTTGAATGTGTTGTTAAAGACTCCTGGAAATCCATAAAACAGCTATGCTTTGATAAACTGCCGGAATACGATAAATCAAAAGAAAAATGCGGCAATTGCGATTATAAGCATATCTGCTGGCCTAACCAACCGTTACTTTAAAAACCATCACCCCTGTTATTCCCACTGTCACTCCAAGCGCCACCACTGTCGTTCCGAGTGTCCACCACTGTCATTCCAAGTGCCACTTCTGTCATTCAGAGGAGCGCCGAAGGCAACGCCTGTCACTCCGAGTGTCACCACTGTCATTCCGAGCGAAGCGAGGA